>CAYWAR010000232.1:0-4804 GCA_964455765.1 uncultured Elusimicrobia bacterium | reverse complement strand
CGTTCCTCCGGCGACCACGGCCAGCCCGGTCATCTTCGCGGCTCCGCAGAGGCCGGCGAGCAGGCCCGCGGCGATCAGCGAGCCCTCGTCCCCGCGATCCTCCCAGCGCTGGAGGGCCCAGGCCGCGGAGAAGGCGAAGAGCGCGCAGGCGGCGTCGGCATGGGCGGTGCCCGCCTCGCGCAGCAAAGCCGGCTGAGCGGCGAGCAGCAGCCCGGCCGTCCAGCCCGCCGCCGGACCCGCCGCCTTCCTCGCGGCCAGGAACGCTCCGGCGACCAGGAGCGCCGCGGCCCCGGCGTGGAGCAATGCCGCGGCCGCGTCGCGGCCGGCGGCCAGAGGCAGGGCGTAGAGCGCTTCCATCAGGTGCGGCCAATGCGCGTGGATCATCCAGGGAATCCGCGCGAAGCGGCCCTGCCGCAGCCCGAGTTCCGGGATGGCGAGATGATAGGCGCGCACGTCCCACTCGATGGGGGGGGCCAGGGCGCTCAGCAGCGCGCAGACGGCCGCGAAAGCGAGCAGGCCGGCCGCGGCGCCTTCGAGGAGCCGGAGCCGGGGAAGGGAGGGCTTTGGGCGGGGCATCGCTCCGGGGGACTGGGCCGCGGCGGCGGCCAGCGCCGCGGCGGCCAGCGCCGCGAGAGGCGCGGGGCGCAAGCCTCCCCCCCAGCCGAGCAGGAAGGCGGCTTGGCCGAACAGGCCGAGACCCAGCGCCGCCGCCGCGACCATGTCCAGCGGGCTTTCCGGCGCGGCGCGCAGGGCGCGCGCGGTGAGGCGGCCCAGACCCGCGGCCGAGGCCCAGAGCGCGGCGGCGAGCAAGAGGGGCCATAGGGCGAAGGAAAGCCAAAGCCGCGCCGAGGTCCCGTCTAACGCGGAGAGGTCCTGAAGGAGGTATCCCCAGAATCCCGCGGTTCGGGCGGCGAAAAGAGATAGAAATACGGCGATGGCCGCGGCCATGCACCGATTCTAGCTATTTTGATATTCTCGCGAGGATGGGAGCCGGAGGATCTTGCTTCTCGGCGAAAACTCTCGCGGCGTTCGCTCTGCCCGCCTTCCTCGCCGTTCGCGCCGATTGGGGGTTCCTCTCCTATCTGGCGGGGCGGTCCGGCGTGCTGAGCCTGGCCGGCCTGGCGCAGGGGGCATTCTCCGCTGGAACAACCGCGCTCGTGACGGGAAGCATCTTGCTCCTCGCCTGGGGCCTGGGCGAGGATACTGTTGGCCCCGGAAAACGAAGCCTATTACTTGGACGTCGATTACCTCTGGGGAGATCAGATCTATCAAGGGCTGATCGATTTCGAGCGCCTTGGCGACGGAACCGCTCTGCGGCGCCGTCTCGGAGAGCTCGGCATCACCCACGTCCTGATCTCCCGCGGCGAGGTCCCCTTCAGCTTCACGCCGCGCGCCCGCCTTCTGCTCGACGGCTGCCTGTCCTTGCACGGCCGCCTGGTAGCCGAGAGGGGCGCCTACGCGCTCTACAGGCTCTAAGCGCTGAATGGAGCGGAAGCGCTCGCGCATCGATAGCGCTCCAGGACCTTGAGGAAATCGGCCTGCGGCTCGGCGCGCAGGACCACGGCCTTGCCCCCGGGCCCTTTGAAGGACATCTCCAAGCCGTGCAGCATGAGACGGGGCGCGTTCCCCACGGGACGCTCCTTGCCGTAGCGCGCGTCGCCCAGGACCGGGTGGCCGATGGAATAGAGATGGGCGCGCAGTTGGTGCCTGCGTCCGGTGACCGGGGAGGCTTCGAGCAGGGTGGCGCGGGAGAACTTCTCGCGGACCTTGTAGCGGGTCAGCGAGGGCTTTCCGGCGGGGTCCACGGCCGTGCGCCCGGAGCCGAACTCCCGCAAAGGGGAGCGTATCTCGCCGTCCTCGGCGAGGGCGCCCTGCACGAGCGCCAGGTAGGTCTTGTGGATGGAGCGGCCCCGGAACCCCGCGCAGAGGGCGCGGTGGGCGTCCGCGTCCTTGGCGAAGACGACCAGGCCGCTCGCCTCCCGGTCGAGGCGATGGACGACGAGGAGCTTGCGGCCCAGCAGGCGCTCGGCTTCGTCCCGGAGCGGTTCGCCGACCTCCCCGCGCCCGGGGATGACGACCCGGTCCACGGGCTTGGAGACGGCCACCAGGCGCTCGTCCTCGAATACGATCAGCACGGCGCCCGCCGGCCCTTTTCGACGGCTTTTTCAGCCCGCAGGAGGTCGTCGGGGGTGTCGACGTCCAGGAAGGAGAGTCCCTCGGGGTCCGTCTTGGCGAGTTTCTCCGCGTCGACCCAACGGGTATTGAGCGTCTTGAGGAGGTCGAGAGGCCCTTTCCCTTCCAGCAGGAGCCGGCGCGCGCCCTCCAGGCAGGACCTGCGGTAGAAGGCGCAGAGGGGCTGGGGGTTCGAGCCCCGGATGGGCACGACGGCCTCGTAGCCGGGCAGTTCCCGGTGGAGCGCGGACAGGACCTTCGGATGGATGAGGGGCATGTCGCAGGCGCAGACGAGATTGTCCGCGGTCGCGGAGGCGCTCAAGCCCGCCTCGATGCCGGCCAGGGGGTTGTGTTCCGCGTAGAGGTCGCAGACCAAGGAGACCCGTCCCAGCAGGCGCAGGAAGGCGTAGGTGTCGGGCCGCTTGGAGACGACGATCACCTCGGGGAAGACGGCCAGGAGGCCGCGGACACAGCGGGTGATCAGGGTCTCGCCCTCCAGGGTGGCGAGCGCCTTGTCCGAGCCGAAGCGCGAGCTTTTCCCGCCCGCCAGGACGACGGCCGTCGCGTCGATCATGTCGTCCGCCGCCGCGCGGCGGACCGTTTTCCTTTGGTCGGCATGGGTCCCCGCCGTTCTATATGGCAACGAAGCCGCCAGTCAATATAACAGACGGGTCCCGAGCATGAGCTGGAACCCGGAGAGGCGGTACTCGATGCCCTGTTCGTTGCGGCGCCCGGCGCCGTAGACCCCGGCCAAAGTGGTCTCCAGAGATTTGGTCCAGGAGCGCTTGACCCCCGCGTAGAGCCGGTGCATGGGGACATCCACCGTCGCGGCGAAGTCGAGGCTCGCCGTATCCACGGCGAAGCGGTCATAGGACCAGCCGCCCAGCAGGCTCAGGCGCTCCCCGAGCCGGGACTCGGCGCCCAGGCGGAGTTTCCAGGTGTCCCGCCAATCGAAGGAGTTCGCGCGGTTGGTGAGCAGGGTCCCGGGCTTGAAGAAATACACGTCGTTGCGGAAGCTCCGCCACCAGGTCTGGGAGAGGTCGGCCGAGAGCGTCCAGGAGGGGGAGGGACGCCAGGCGGCGCCGAAGGCGGAGGTGGGAGGATGCTTGAGGATGAAGCTGAAGTTGCTGTTCTCCGCCGGGCTCAGGCGCGAGGTCGAGACCGCGGTCCCCTGGATGTCCACGTCCGCGCCGGTGCGCAAGACCGCGCCGAAGGAAAGCTTCGGGTCCGGGTCATAGCGCGCTCCGAGCACGCCCTCCACGCCCCAGCCCTGCCCGGAGAGGTCCGAGGTAACGTCGTCGTAGGAGGGGATGTGCAGGCGGGTGCGGGCGGCCAGCTTGCCATAAAGGATGTTGAGGCCGGAGCCCAGGGAGAAGCCCGGGAAAGGCGACCAGCCCAGCGAGAGGTTGGCGGTCACGATGCCCAGCGAGCCCTGGTAATCGAGCGCGGTCCCGCCCGCGTTGGCGTCCGAGAAGTCCAGGCCTTGGAGTATGGGGGTGTAGAGGCCGAAGCCCAGGGCCAGGCGCTCTCCCAGGGGGATGCTCCCGCCCGCCGCTCCCAATAGGAACGAGGAGGAGAGCTTGTCCCTGGCGAAGACGGCCCCGAGCCCGGGCAGGGAGGAGAGGGAGTTTCCGTCCTTGGAGTAGGCTCGTCCGCCGAAGAGCTCCAGGCCCGCCTGAGGCCTCCGGGAGCCGGCCGCGAGCCCCGCGGGGTTCCAATAGACCGCGGTCCAATCATCGGCGTCCGCGGTCGCGGCCCCGGCCCGACCGACCTGGCGCGCGCCGACCCCCTCGAATTCGTAGCCGGAGCCGAAACAGAGGGAAGGGAGAAGCAATAGGCTCAACGCCAACGGCGGGTTTTTCATTGGACGGCCTCCAAGGGCAGGCTGGTGAATACGCGAGTCCCGAGTCCGAGCTCGCTGTGGATCGAGATGGTCCCGCCGTAGGCCTCGAGGATGTTCTTGACCAGGAGCAAGCCCAGACCCGTGCCGTCCTCCTTGCCGGACACCGAATCCGTGAGCAGGCGGGGGAGGAGTTCCGCGGGGATGCCCGGGCCGTTGTCGGCCACCTCGATCGAGACGCGGGGGCCGGCCACGCCCACTTCCACGGTGACGATCTTGGGGCTCTCCGTCCACCGAAGGGCCTCCACCGCGTTCTTGAGCAGGTTGAAATAGGCTTGCTTGAGCTCGTTGAGGTCGGCCAGGACGCCGAGGTCCCCGTTCTCGGGGAAGACCTCGCGGAATTTGACGCCTTTGGCGTCGGGCAGGAGGGAGCCGATCTTGACGAGCTCCTCCATGAGGGCGCGCGCGCAGACGCGCGTGCGGTCCCCGGTGCCCGGTTTGGCGCTCTGGATCATGCGGTCGACCATGGAGGCGACCCGGTGCATCTCCCGGTCGATCGATTCGCTGAGCTCGACGAGGTCCTGGGGCAGGCCGGCCTGCCCCCGCACGGAGTCGGTGAAGCCGAAGACCGTGGTGATGGGGCCTTTGATGGCGATCTTGGTGTCGCGCACTGACTCTAGTGTGGCCTCGGGCAGCGGCGTGCCGTGCTTGGCGATGGCGGCTTCGCCGGCGATGGCCTCGATCCACTGAAACGAAATGCCGGTGGCCTCCAGGCAGCGCCGCGCCGCGAGG
>CAYWAR010000231.1:0-4822 GCA_964455765.1 uncultured Elusimicrobia bacterium | reverse complement strand
CTGGGGGCCAACCAGGAGACGGAGGTTGTCCGAGGCCGCGGGCCCATCCCTCCCCGAGTCCTGCGGCGCATGGCGAGGCTGAGGGAGCGCCTCAAGCACATCCGCTCGCGCCGGGAGACCCTGCGCAAGCGCTGGAAGGCCCTGCCCCCCGAGAAACGGCGCGAACTGCGCGAGAGGATGCTCGAAAAGCGGCAAGGCGGGCGCGAGCGCCTCCAGGAACGCGGCCGGCAGGGGCGCGAGCGCCTGCGCAAGCGGATCGATGAGAAACGGGGCCGGAGAAAGGACGGCGGAAAACGCCGCTGAGACCGTTCCAGTGACCCGCTTCGCGCTGTCCTTCGCGATCGGGGCTCCCCTGCTCGTGTTCTCGGCCCGCCAGGCGGCCATGTATTCCCTGCCGAAACTCCTTTTCCTCAGCGCCGCCTGCTGCGCGGCGTGGGCGGGGCTCTGGCTGGAGTCCTTGCGTCGGCGCGTCCCCCGCGGCACTCTCCTCGATGCCCCGCTCCTGACCCTGGGCGCGGTCCTCCTCCTTTCCGCCGCGTTCTCATCGGACGGCTGGTTGAGCCTGGTCGGACACTACCGGGCCTACTTTTACGGACTGCTGCCGCTCGGGCTCTGCGCCGGGCTTTATTGCGCCTGCGCCTTGTCCCGGGAGAGCCGCTCCCCCGGACTCCTGCTGGGCGTCCTGAGCGCGGCCGGCGCGCTCTGCGGCTTTTACGGCGTCCTCCAGGGAGCGGACCTGGAGCCTTTCATCGGGATCGGAAGGCTCCCGGAGGGGGGCCGGATCGTCTCCTCCATGGGCAGTCCGGTGTACCTGGGCGCCTGTCTCGTCTTGAACATCCCCGTGGCCCTTCACCTCGCGCTCGACCGCGGCGGTTTTCCGCGAGCCTTGGGCGCCTGCGCCCTTCTTTCCTGCGGCGCGGCGCTTCTCTTGACTCTTTCAAGGGGAGCCTGGCTCTCCTGCGCCGCGGGAGTTTTCGCCTATCTCGTCCTGGCCGGGCGGGTCCGCTTCCCCGCGCGCGGCGCGCGCGCCTGGGCCGTCGGTGCGGCCGGCGCGCTCCTCCTTCTCGGGGCGGTCTTCCTCGCGGCGGGCCGTTTCCGGCGGCACTCCGTCTCCGACGCCGCCCGCCTCCACCTCTGGCACAGCGGCCTGCTCATCTCGCTTCATCACCCTTTGCTCGGGACCGGTCCGGACGCCTTCGAGAACGCTCTGCGGCGGGAAAGGACCCCCGGCCTCCTCCGCACCTTGGGCCCATCCCAGGTCCAGGCGAGCGCCCATAACGACCTTCTGCAAGCCGCGGCCACGCTCGGACTCCCCGGGCTGGCCGCCTATCTCTGGCTCCTTTGTGCCCTGGCCGCTTCCTGCGCCCGGGCCCTCAAAGGTCCGCTGCGGCCCGAGGCCGCGGCCATCTCCGGATCCCTCCTCGGCCTTTTTCTTCAGGCGAAGCTCAATCCCGTCCCGCTGGCGGCCCTCGCCGCGGCGGCCGCGCTGGCGGGTCTCGTCGAGGGAGCGGGGGCTTCGGAGAAGGATGGACCGGCCTCCCCCCCGCCCGGACCTCTCGGCTCCTGGGAGGCGGCCGCGGCCGCCTCCGTCCTGCTCCTCGCGGCGCTCGGGGTCGGCCGTCTCTGCCTGGCGGATTACCACCAGAAGCGCGCGCTGGTCCTCTCGTCGGCCGGGGAGGAGGCCTCGGCCGCGGACTCCTGGAGGTTGGCGATCCGCTTGAATCCCTTCGAGACGAATTACCGGATGTCCTACGCGCGCTTCCTCTTCGCGAAGGCCGATAGGACCGAGGACGCCCGGGCGCGCGGGGGGATGCTGGCCGAGGCCGTGGCCCTGGGGAGGGAAGCGGTGCGCAGACGGCCGGGGGATATCGACGCGCTGCAGACCCTGGGCTCGTCGTTGATCAACGCCGGACGCCGGGGGACGCGCTCGCGCTGGAGGAAGCGGACCGGGTCCTGGAGAGGGCTCAGGAGATGGATCCGAATTTCCCGCCCCTCCTTCAGAACCGGATACTCCTCGCGCGGCTGCGCGGAGATGCCTCCAAGGCGCGCGAGCTCTCCGATCGTTTGACGGTATTGCTCGATTTCCAGCGGGAAAAGTGATAAATTCCAAGGTCATGGCCCCGAATCCGCTCATCGCCGGGACCGGAGGGGAGGCTTCCCCTGCCGCCGAGGATCCGACCACGCTCTCCGAGATTCCCGTGCGGCGCGAGTACACCTCCCGGGATATCGAGGGAGCCGACCTCCCCGCGCGTCTGGGCGAGCCGGGCCACTACCCCTTCACCCGGGGCCTCAAGCCCTCGGGCTACCGCGCCTCGCATTGGACCATGCGCCAGTTCGCCGGGCATAAGAGCGCCAAGGACACCAACGCGCGCTTCAAATACCTGCTGGAGCACGGCGAAACCGGCCTCTCCACGGCCTTCGACCTGCCTACCCTGATGGGCGTGGACGCCGACGATCCCCGCGCCGCCGGGGAGGTGGGGCGCGAAGGCGTGGCCGTCTCCTCGCTGCGCGACATGGAGGAGCTGTTCTCGGGCATCGATCTGGCCAAGGTGTCCACCTCCATGACCATCAACCTGCCCGCTCCCGCCCTGCTGGCCATGTACCTGGCCGTGGCCGAGAAGCAGGGCGTCGCGGCCAAGCGGGTGCGCGGCACTCTCCAACTCGACATCCTCAAGGAGTACATCGCGCAGAACGAATACCTCTATCCGCCGGAAGCCTCGATGCGCATCGTGCTCGATACCATCGAGTACTGCGTCAAGGAGGTTCCCCGCTACTACCCCATCTCCATTTCGGGCTACCACATCCGCGAAGCCGGGGCGAGCGCCGTCCAGGAACTGGCCTTCACCCTCGCCGACGGGATGGAGTACGCCCGGCGCCTCGCCGGCCGCGGCCTGGCCCCCGACGATTTCGCCCGGAGGCTCTCCTTCTTCTTCGACGTCCACAACTGCTTCTTCGAGGAGATCGCGAAGCTCCGCGCGGCCCGGCGCATCTGGGCCCGTTTCATGCGCGAGGAGATGGGGGCCAAGAGCGAGATATCCTGGATGCTCCAGACTCATTGCCAGACCGCCGGGGTGTCCTTGAGCGCCCAACAGCCCCTCAACAACCTCGCGCGGGTCTCCTATCAGGCCTTGGCGGCGGTGCTGGGCGGCACCCAGAGTCTCCACACCAACTCTTTCGACGAGGCGCTCGCCCTCCCGACGGACGAGGCGGTCATGCTCGCCTTGCGGACCCAGCAGGTGCTGGCCGTGGAATCCGGCGTCGCCGACACCGCCGATCCCCTGGGCGGCTCCTACTACCTGGAGAGCCTCACCGATGAGATGGAGCGCAGGGCCTTGGACATCCTCGGCCGGATACGCGGCCTGGGCGGGGTGATCTCGGCCATCGAGAAAGGCTTCTTCCACCGCGAGATCGCGGAGAACGCCTATCGTCACGAGCGGGACCTGCGCAGCGGGCGCCGGAAGATCGTCGGGGTCAACTGCTTCCAATCGGCCGCGCGCCGTCCCAGGCTCTTGAAGATCCACGGGACGGTGGAGGCCCGCCAGGCGCGCGCGCTCAAACGCCTGCGCAAGGAGCGCGACGACGCCTCCCTGCGGCGAGGCTTGGCCTCCCTCGAAGAGGCCGCCCGGGGCGGATCCAATCTGATGCCCCCCATCCTGGAGTGCGTGAAGGCCTACGCCACGCTGGGCGAGGTCGTCGAGCGGCTCAAGGGAGTCTTCGGGGAGTATACCCTCTCGTGATCATCGCGGTCATCGGAAACGACTCGAAGTTCTGCCTGCAGATCAAGGACCTCCTCCTGGGCCAAGGCCATCAGGTCGTCCTGGTCCCGGATTTCTCGGGAGGCTTCACGAGGGTCTTGGAGTCGCGCGCCCACCTGGTGGTGATCGCGGGTTCGCCGAGCCGAGCCGCTTCCCTGGAGCTCATCCGCACCTTGCGGGGCCACGCCGCGACCCGCCAGATCCCGATATTGGGATTTTCCCCCCAGCGCGCGGAGCATGAGGTGGTCGAACTGCTCGACGCCGGGGCCGACGACTACATCTCCCGCCCCTTCCACGGCCAGATCTTCCTGGCCCGGGTGAGGACTCTCCTGCGCCGCCAGATCTGGAGCGGGGCCTTGCACGAGGAGCCCGTCACCTCCATATCGGTGGGCGAGCTCACCCTCCAGCTCATCGAACGCGCGGCCTTCCTCTCCGGAGCCGAGATCCCGCTCACCCGCCTGGAATTCGACCTGCTCTCCTTCCTCCTGCGCAACAAGGAGAAGGTCCTCAAGCGCTCGGAGATACTCGAGAGCGTCTGGAAGTATCCCGAGGACGTCGAGACGCGCACCCTCGACAAGCACGTGGAGACCTTGCGGCGCAAGCTCGGCTCCATCGGCCCGTGCATCCGCACCGTGCACGGCGTGGGCTACCGTTTCCTCGACCCCCAGCCGCCGCTGCCCCCTGCCCACTGAAGCTTCCTCAGGTTGGCCCGGGCCGCCTCGAAAGCGGGATCGATGCCCAGCGCGCGTCCATAGTGCGCGGCCGCCTCCTCCGCGCGGCCCAGCAGGGCCAGGGCGTTGCCGAGATTGTAGGGGGCGGCGGCCGTTTCCCCGGCGCGCAGGGATTGCCGGAAGTGGCCGGATGCCTCTTGCAGGAGGCCCAGGGCCGCCAGGGCGTTGCCCAAGTTGTTGTGCGCCGCGGCGCTGCGCGGCGCGGCCGAGAGCTCCGCGCGCCGCAGGGCGAGCGCGGCCTCCAGGGCCGGGCGCTGCGCGGGGGCCGGCATGCGCAGGCGCGTTCCCCGCGCGAAGGCCTTCTGAAAATGCGCCTCGGCTTCCTCCCGCCTGCCC
>CAYWAR010000230.1:0-4863 GCA_964455765.1 uncultured Elusimicrobia bacterium | reverse complement strand
GTCGAAGTGGATCACCTCGGCGGCCTCCCGCCGCCTCTCGCGCCGCCTGCGCGCGGGCGCGGACGCGATCCTGGTCGGGGTGGGCACGTTGGTCGCCGATGACCCCGGGCTCACGGCCGGAGGGTCCGCTCGCCCCCCCCTGCGCGTCGTCCTCGATCCCCGGTTCAGGACTCCCCGAGGCGCGCGGGTGCTCGACGGCTCCGCTCCCACCCTGCTCGTCGTCGCCCCAGGGGCGCTTCGACGGGCCCGCGCGGCGGGCCTGCCTAAAAACATATCGGTGCTGGCTGTTGACACGGAACGACGGCCGGGGTCGAATGGAAAAATCGACCTAAAAATTCTCCTACGCGCGCTCGCGGAGCGCGGGGTCTTATCCCTGCTCGTGGAGGGAGGAGGCCGGGTCCACACCTCCTTCCTGGAGTCCGGCCTGGTCGACGAAGTGCGTCTCTTCCTGGCGCCCCGCTTCGTCGGCGGAGAGAAGGCGCCCGGATTCTTCGGCGGGAAAGGGGTGGGACGGCTCGCCAAGACGCCTTGGCTGAGAACGGTCCGGGTACGGCGGGTTGGGGGAGATATATTGATAACGGGAAGGATTGAACAGCCATGAAAAAAACAAGCCCCCCGGAACGGAAGCACACCCCCGCGGGGGGTGCGCTGGCTGGGGGGTGCGCTGACGGGGGGGGTCCGCTAGTATGTTTATCGGTATTATAAAGGTCCTGGGGCGGGTGGAGGGGAACCGGGGGAAGCGGCTGCGGGTGAAAGGGGCCCTCGGGGCCATGCCGCGCGGCTCGAGCGTGGCGGTCAACGGCGTGTGCCTGAGCGTGGTCGGCCGCGGGAAGGGTTCCTTGGAGTTCGACGTGAGCCCCGAGACCCTGCGCCTGACCAATCTCGGAGGCCTGCGCCCCAAAGACCCGGTCAACCTGGAGCGCTCCATGCGGGGCTCGGACATGCTCGGAGGACACTTCATCAGCGGACACGTGGACGCGGCCGCGAAGGTCCTGGAGCGCGAGGAGCTCGGCGAAGGCTTCGTACGCCTGCGCATCGCGCTTCCCGCGCTCCTGCGCCCCCTCACCGCATATAAGGGCTCCATCTCCATCGACGGGGTGAGCCTCACCGTGACCCGGACGGGACGGGGCTGGTTCGAAACCGTGCTCATCCCCGAGACCCTGCGCCTGACCACTTTGGGGACGCGCGCCCCGGGCGAGCGCGTGAACCTGGAAGCGGACCTCATGGCCCGCTACGTCGTCAACGCCCTGCGCGCGCTCGGGAGAGGGAGGAAGCGATGAAGCGGACCGGAGGCTTCGATCCGATCGCGGAGGCGGTCGAGGACATCCGCCTCGGGCGGATGGCCGTGGTGGTCGACGACCCCCGCCGCGAGAACGAAGGCGACCTGGTCATGGCCGCCGAGAAGGCGGGCCCGGCCGCGATCAATTTCATGGCCCGCCACGGCCGCGGGCTCATCTGCGTTCCTCTGTTGAGTTCCCGCCTCGACGAGCTCAAGATAGCGCCCATGGTTTCCGCCTCCTCGCTCCCCGGCCCCGGACGAGACACCGCCTTCACCGTCAGCGTCGACGCCCGGGAGGGCACCACCACCGGCATCTCGGCCGAGGACCGCGCGGCCACCATCGCCCGCCTGCTCGACCGGGACTCCCGGCCCGAGGACTTCATCCGGCCGGGGCACATCTTCCCCCTGCGCGCCCGCGAGGGCGGAGTCCTCGTCCGCGCCGGACACACCGAGGCCGCCGTCGACTTGGCGCGCCTGGCGGGCCTGCGCGCGGCCGGCGTGATCTGCGAGATCATGAGCCTGGACGGCACCATGGCCCGGGTGCCCCAGCTCATGCGCTTCGCCAAGCGCCACAAGCTCAAGATCATCACCATCCGCGACCTCATCGAGCACCGCCGCCGGCACGAGAAGCTCGTGCGGCGCCTGGCCTCCTCCCTGCTCCCCACGCGCTTCGGGGATTTCACCCTCCATCTCTACGAGGAGGTCCTCACCGGGAAACAGCACCTGGCCCTGGTGCGCGGCGAGGTGGCGGGAAAGCGGAAGGTGCTCGTGCGCGTCCACTCCTCCTGCCTGACCGGGGACGTGCTCTTCTCCGCGCGCTGCGACTGCGGCTCCCAACTGGAGGCGGCCCTGCGGCGCATCGCGCGCGAGGCCCGGGGAGTCCTGCTCTACCTGGCCCAGGAAGGCCGGGGCATCGGCCTGCCCAACAAGATCCGCGCCTACACGCTCCAGGACCAGGGGCTCGACACCGTCGAGGCGAACAAAGCCCTGGGCTTCTCCGCCGACCTGCGCGAGTACGGCATCGGCGCCCAGATCCTCTCGGACCTGGGGCTCTCCACCCTGCGCGTGCTCACCAACAACCCCCGCAAGATCGTGGGCATCGAAGGCTACGGCCTGCGCGTCGTCGAGCGCGTCCCCATCCAGATCCCGCCCAACCGCCACAACGCGCGCTACTTCGACGCCAAGCGCCGGAAGCTGGGCCATCTCATCGACGCCGTGCACTTCAGCTTGAAGGAGAAGCGGCCATGAAGAAGAACGCGACGAGGGCCGTGGTCTCCCGGCTCTTCGCACGCAGTCCGAGCGTCCACGCGGGCAAAGCCCGCTACGGAGTGGTGGTCTCCCGCTTCAACGAGGCCGTCACCTCCAAGCTCCTCGCCTCCTGCCTGGACGCGCTCCAGGAGGCCGGCGTGGCGCCCGAGCGCATCGCCGCCCTCTCCATCCCCGGGGCTTTCGAACTGCCCTGGACGGCCCAGGAGATGGCCCTCTCCGGGCGCTATGACGTGATCATCTGCCTGGGCTGCGTGCTCAAGGGAGCCACCTCCCAGAACGAGCACATCAGCCGCGTCGTGGTCGCCGAGCTCCAGGCCCTGGCCGTGCGCTCGCGGGTCCCCTGCGTGCTGGGCCTGATCACTCCCGATACCTGGAAGCAGGCCGTGGCGCGCACCCGGGGTTCCCTCGACCGGGGGCGCGAGGCGGCGCAGGCGGCGCTGGAACTGGCGGAGTTGAGGTTCGGGGGCTGTTTGGGGAGACGGAGATAAGGTGGGTAGAAGAAGGCAGGGCCGGGAGCAGGCTTTGCAGGCGCTTTATCTCGCGGACGCGGCTCATCTGAACGCGGCCGACGCCTACGCCATCGTGGCGGTGGGGCCGGACCTCGATCCCAAGACCGAGGAGTTCGCCCGCGGACTGGTGCACGGCACGCTGGAGCACCGTGCGGAGCTCGACGGCCTCATCACGGGCGCGGCCGAGAACTGGGCCCTGGAGCGCATGGCCTGCGTGGACCGCAGCCTCCTGCGCCTGGCGTCCTACGAGCTGCTCCACCGCACGGACACCCCGGTCGGCGTCATCATCGACGAGGCCATCGAGATCGCCAAGAGCTTCTCCGGGGAAGAGGCGGGGAGCTTCATCAACGGCATCCTCGACAAGATCAAGGACAGCCGCCGATGAAGGGACGGCACCTGCTCCGCCTGCGGGCCGCGCTGAGACGCTCGCGCGCGCTCTTGGGCCTGCTCGCCCTCTGGCTGCTCTGCGGCGCCCTCTTCTTCCGCTTCGGCCGGGGCCTGTCCTGGGCCGACGCTTGGCTCACCGCTTTTTACTTCGAGGTCCAGCCCGACGCCCCGGGCCAGGGCTACGCCTTCTGGGGGCAATCCCTGCTCTTCGGGGTCTTCGTGGCCCTGCTCCTGAGGGACACGCTGGAAAACTACGCGGAGAGGTGCCGCCTCATGGCAGGACTCGTCACGGAACATACCATCATCGTCGGCTACACCCACCTGGGCAAGCGCTTGGTCGGCCACTGCCTCGCCCAGGGCATGCCCTATGTCCTCATCGAGAAGGACCGCGCGCTCGTCGACGACCTCCTGCGCAAGGGCGAGCCCGTGGTCGTCGACGACGCCCGCTCCGCCGACGCCTTGCCCGCGGCCAACATCGCCGGGGCCCGGCGCCTCATCGTGGCCTCCAACAACATGGAGACCGCGCTCATCGTCACCAAGGAGGCGCGGGAGGCCAATCCCGCCTGCAAGATCGCGGTGCGCTGCCCCCTTGACGAGCTCGCCGGGGTGCTCGAGAAGCTGGGCGCCGACCATGTCTACTCCGCCTCCCTGGCCGCCTTCAAGGAACTGACCGCGCTCATGAAGTGAGACGTCTGATTTGATAGATTGTCTCCGATGACGGCCTTTCTGTCCGGGTTGGGACGCTGGTTCCTCGGGGGGCTCGCCCATCTGGGGAACCTCTCGGACATGGCCTGGGCCCTGCTCAGGCGGCTCTCCCGCCTCGGGGAGATCGACCTGCGCATCCTGCTCAACATCACCCTGGACCAGACCCGCTTCAGCGGGACGCAGGCCATGCTCCTGACCGGGACCATCGCGACCATCCTGGGCGGGGTTTCCATCATCCAGTCCTTCAGCGTGCTCTCCGGCCTGGCCGACGACCTGGTGGGGGTGTTCCTCGTGGGCCTTATCGTGCGCGAGCTCGGCCCCCTGGTCACGGCCGTCGTGCTCATCGGGCGATCCGGAACCGCCATGGCCGCTGAGCTGGGCTCCATGCGCCTTAACGGGGAGATAGACGTGCTGCTCGCGCACCGCATCGACCCCCTGGTCTTCGTGGTCCTGCCCCGGATGCTGGGCGGTATTTTCGCCATGCTGATCCTATGCGCCGTCTTCGATCTCATGGGCATCCTGGGGGGCTTCGCCGCCTCCATGCCCCTCATGGACCTCTCTTTCGCGCTCCTGCGCGGGCGGGTGCTCTCCGCGCTCACCAACCAGGACCTCTTCCTGACCGCGGCCAAGGCCGTCAACTTCGGCGGAGCCACGGCATTCAACTCATGCTACTTCGGCTTGCGCGTCCACCGCTCCCCGACGGAGCTGCCACAA
>CAYWAR010000229.1:1870-4868 GCA_964455765.1 uncultured Elusimicrobia bacterium | reverse complement strand
GACGATCACGGCGTCGGCCTCCGAGAGCTCGGGGGTGGGCGTGAAGCCGCGGCCGAGCAGGGGCCGGGAGAGCTCGGAGCCGTCCGCCTCCGACATCTGGCAGCCGAAGGTGATCACGTGCAGTCTCATCCGGGAAAGTGTATCAATTCGAAGAGGAGGCGGTAGCGATGGAGGCCCACGGCGAAAGGAAGGATGCCTTGATTTCGTAACACGGCTCTGTTATGGTATCACAGATGACCGGGCGAGCCATGCTTCGAGCCTTCCTTCTTTCCTCCCTTCTAGCCTGCATCCCCGGGCGCTCGTTCGCCCAGGACGAGGAGGAGCAGCCCTTGGAACCCCCCGCGGAAAAGTCTTCCCCACAGGAAGGCGGCGAGTCCGGGTCCCAGGGAGAAGAGGGACAGCCCGCCGAACAGCCCGCCCAGCCTCCGGCCGAGGAGGAGGGCGCCTCGGGCGCTCCGGGCTCCGAGGAAACCTCCGGGCCCAAGAGCGAAGGGCAGATGATCATCGGCGAGGACAAGCTCAAGGACTCCGACCAGGAGGAACTCTTCGAAGTGCGCAAGGAGGAGCCCGCGCGGGAGGAGCAAAAAGCCGAGGAAGAGAAGCCCAAGCCCGCCAAGAAGGAGAAGGCGGTCAAGAAGAAGAGGGCCCCCCGCAAAGCCGAGGCCGAAGCCGCGGGCGAGGCCAAGGAGCCGTCTCCGGGCAAGGGAGCCCCCCCCAAGCCCAAGGCGAAGAAGCGCGTCGAGCCGTTCCCGATCCTGCCTCTGACCCCCATCACCCCCGAGCATCCCTAGTCTTGAACCGCGGGCCGCGTTTAGCTAGTCTCTGCGGGCATGGCTCTGTCCTTGGAAGGCCTCCTGCAGGATCTGGTGGCGCGCGGCGGCTCCGACCTCCACTTGGTGCACGCCAGCCCTCCGTGCATGCGCGTCTCCGGGAAAGTCGTCGCGGCGACCTCCACGCCTCTGGAGTCGGCGATGATCTACAGCCTGGTCCTGCCGTATCTCTCCGAGCACCAGGCCGACACCTTCGACAGCCTGCCCCAGGTGAACACCTCGTTCACGATACCGAACCTGGGACGGTTCCGCATGAACCTCTGCAAGGCCCAAGGGACGGTAACCGCCTCGATCCGCTCGATCCCCATCAAGATATTCCCCCTCAGTTCCTTGGGATTGCCCCCGGTCGTGGGCAGCCTCACGCAGAAGATGCATGGGATCATCTTCATCACCGGCCCCACCGGGTCGGGCAAGAGCACGACGATGGCCGCGATGGTCGATCACATCAACCACACGGGCCGCTCCGGGAAAGTGGTCACCATCGAGGATCCCATCGAGACCCTCTTCAAGCCGGACAAATGCATCTTCGTCCAGCGCGAGGTCGGGGTGGACGTGCCCTCCTACGAGGTGGGCATCCAGGAAGCCCTGCGCCAGGACCCGGATGTGCTGGCCATCGGGGAGATGCGCAGCATGGATTCCATGAAGGGGGCCCTGCTCGCCGCGGAGACCGGGCATCTGGTCCTGACCACCCTGCACGCTCCCGACGCCAGCAAGACGGCCCAGCGGGTGCTCAGCGCGATCCGCGGGGAGGACCAGGACGTCATACGCGACCAGTTCTGCAACTCGCTGGAGGCGGTGATCTCCCAGGTCCTGCTCCCCCGGGCGGACGGCCGGGGCTTGGTCCTGGCCGCGGAGGTGCTCCTCGCCAACGCCGCCATGCGCCGGATGATCCGGGAAGGGAAGGTCGACCAGATCACCGACGCGCTGCAGACCGGGGCGAGCCAGGGGATGATCTCCAAGGACAGCTCGATCAAGACCCTCTTCCAGCGCAAGGAGATATCCCGGGAGACCGCCCTCGCGCACATGCGCAATCCGGACCTGCTCGGCATCTAAAACATGGTAGAGTATGCGCTCGGAAACCGGGACGGCAGGGAGGAACGGCATGGCGATCGTGGAATTCGGGGAGTTCAAGGGCAACAAGATGATCGTGCTCAAGCGCAACGAAGAGGATAAGTTCCCTTTCCAGTTCGGCGTGAGCAAGGCGAAGCTCGTCGTCGAGCACATCGAGGACATCCGCAAGTTCGTCGCGGAGAACAGCAAGGACTGACGGGCTTCCCGCGCTCGAAGGAGGACTGGTGACGGGGTCTCTGCGGGTGATCGGGGTCTTGCGGTCCTGCTTCCGGGAGAAATTCGGCACGCCCCGCCAGTCCCACCTCGCCCCGGCGGCGACCGCCTCGCTGACCGTGTCGGCCGAGCATGTCCCGGCCCAGTCCCTGGTCGGCTTGGAGCGCTTCAGCCACCTCTGGCTCCTCTCCTGGTTCCACCTCAACACCAATAAGCGGTATCTTCCGAAGGTGCACCCCCCCCGCCTGAAGGGAGGGTCCATCGGTCTCTTCGCCTCCCGCTCGCCCCACCGGCCCAATCCCATCGGCCTCTCGCTGGCGCGCCTGCTCCGGGTGGAGGGAGACACTCTGCGCCTCTCGGGCATCGACCTCGTCGACGGGACTCCCATCCTCGACTTAAAGCCTTATATCCCCGAATCCGACCGCGCGCCCGGCGCCTCGGCCGGCTGGACCGAGGACGCTCCGGTGCGGAGGTTCAAGGTCGCCTTCACCCCCAAGGCGCTCTCCGACATAGCGGCTGCGGAGGAGAGGTTGAAGGCTGGGGGCGTGAGGAAGCTCTTGGCCCAGCTGCTCCGCCAGGACATCCGCAATCCCAGGGACAGGGCTCAGGGAGCGGAGGGCCGCGACCTGGGCTTCTTCCTGCATGACTTCGAGGCCCGCTTCAGCGTGCGCGGGGCTACGGCCACGGTGCTGAGGCTGGAGACCGGGAAGGCGATGCATAAGAAGGCGCGCCGGCGCGCGCCCTTCGCGAGGTGAAACTCATGGACCGAGGAGATCGGAGCCTGTCCCAAAAAACGCGCAGCGCACTTCGTGCGCCGCGTATATCGCCCTGGACCGTGCGCATCGCCATCGCGGCCGCGATCGTGTCCGGACTTTGGATCGGGC
>CAYWAR010000229.1:0-1860 GCA_964455765.1 uncultured Elusimicrobia bacterium | reverse complement strand
CGCGAGGACGCCATCGTGCTGACGAGCGGGCCGCAGGCCACGGCCGACCCGCTCCCCGGGGAGGACGAGGCAGCCAAGTCCCCCGTCGAGACTGAGAGAGCCAAGTCCGCCATCGAGGCCGAGAGGGCCAAGTCCGCCATCGCTGACGAGCTGCTCAAGGATCCGGAGAATTCCGAGCTCTGGGTTCACTTGGGCCATGCCTGGCGCCAGCTCAAGAACCTGGAAGAATCCCGCCGCGCCTTCGAGAAAGCCCTGGCCCTGACCCCGAAGAACCTCCGGGCCCAGTTCATGCGCGCGCTGATCTACGAGAAGACGGAGCTCAACGCCAAGGCGGCCGCGGCCTGGAAGGCCTGCCTGGATTCTCCCGACCCCCACGTGCGCGAAGTCGCCCAAAAGCACCTCCACCATCTGGGGATACAGTGATCGGGAGGCGGCGCTTCCTTCCGAGCGCCCTGCCGGCCGCGGCCATGGGCCTGGCCTGCGCTTGCGCCGCCCCCCAGGTCGCCTTCAACGCCAAGGCCGACTTCTCCGCCATACGGCGCGTGGCGGTGGCTCCGTTCTCCGGGGCCGGAGGCGAGCAGGCCGGGGACATGCTCACCCAGGACCTTCTGGCGCGGGGGGCGGACGTCGTGGAGCGAGGGAGGCTTCAATCCGTTCTGGAGGAGCAGCAGCTCTCCGCCGCGGGGATACTCGAGGCGGCCACGGTCCGGCGCGTCGGGCGGATACTCGGCGTGGACGCCCTCTTCGTGGGCACGGTCACCAAGTATTTCCCCGGCCAGAGCTACCTGGTCTCCGGGCCGGGGACGGGCGCCGTCGTGGTCGGAGGGATGACCCCTCTCGAGGGCAGGGGCCTGCGTCCCGACGGTTCGGTCCCGGGCCTGCCCGACTCCCAGGTCCTCACCTCGGCCGCGCGGGTGGGGCTCATCGCGCGCCTAGTCGACGTCGAGTCGGGCTCGGTGCTCTGGTCGGCCCGCATGAACTACGAGGGTCTCGACCCGGAGGACGCGATGGCGAGCATCACGGCCTCCTTCGCCGATTCCCTGGTCCCGATCTGGACCCAGCTCAAGAAGCCGAGGTAGTCAGATCGCTTCGACTTGGCCGGCGGGGAGCCAGCCCTTGAGCCCTTCCTTGAGCACGCCGATCTCGAGCCAGCCGTCTTTCTCGCCCAGGATGGAGACCCGCCGCCCCTCGGGCGCCTTGAAATTTACGGGGTTGCGCAGGCCGGGCCCGCTCCTCACCTCGGCCTCCGCCGCGAGGATGACGCCGGGATGCGCCTCGCCGGTGAGCGTGCGCAGGCCCCACCAGGCCCCGGCGCAGAGCCAGAGCGCCCCGGCCGCGGCCAGGGGGGAGCGCAGGGCGGGGCGCAGGCTTTCCTTGAGGAGAGCGGCGGAGACGAGCAGGAGGAAGGACCAGAAGCCCAGCCAATGCAGGGCGGGGAGTTCGGTCCGGCTGAGGAGATTGAAGAGGATGAACACCGCCTTGGGCATGCCCGGAGGGACGAGCGTCTCGCCGGCGCGTTTGAGCGCGAGGTCCAGGTTGTAGCGGATGTCCGCATCGCGGGGCGAGAGGTCGAAGGCGCGCTGGTAGGAGGCGATGGCCCGGCCCAGGCTCCCCTCGCGGTAGCGGGCGTTGCCGAGGTCGTAGTGGGCCGCGGCGTCGAGCGGGTCGAGCTTCACCGCGGCCTGGTATTTCTCCGCCGCCTGCGCGTAGCGCGCGGCCTCATAGAGCGCGTTCCCTTCCAGGATCGCCTCCCGGGCTCCCCCCGCTCGGGCCGCGCCCGCGGCCGAGAAAAAGAGCGCGCTCCCTAGTGCTGCGATCGCGATGGCGCGCGTCATCTTCGGGTCTCCTCCTCCATGGCTT
>CAYWAR010000228.1:2557-4871 GCA_964455765.1 uncultured Elusimicrobia bacterium | reverse complement strand
CCCCCCCCGCGGGGGGGGGCTTCCGTTCGGGGGGCCCTGCCGGCGATCCCCCTGGGGGGTATCGCCCGTTCCGGGGGCCTACTCCGTTTCATTTAGGAGCTTCCTTCTCTCCGCTCGTCATCCTATCCAGCCGTTCCAGCCCATGCCGGCAGTCCGCCTGCGCCGGGTCGATCTGGGCGCAGAGCGCCCACTCATCGCGCGCCTTCGAAACGCTTCCCTTCTGATAGGCGATCAAACCGGCGTTCCAATGGGCGGCGGCTTCGGCCTGCGCATCCCCCTGCGCGGCGTCCGAGGCGGGGGCGGCGCGCAGGCCCGCCTGCCCGGCGGGCAAGGGCGCGGAGGTGTCCGCGCGGGGGGAATTGACCGCGGAGCGCTCCATGCGCGCGTCGGTCGAACGCTCGTAGGCGTCGCGGCCGAAGCCGATCCCGTAATAGACCCCCGCGGCCGAGAGCGCCGCGAACACCCCGGTCCCGATCCAGAGCCCCTTGGGAAGCGCGGCGTGCGCGCTCACGGGCCGCTGCCGCCGTAAGTCTGGTCGATGCGCTGAAGCCCCGCGGCGCAGTCGGCATGGGAGGGGTCGAACTGCTTGCAGAGTATCCACTCGTCGCGAGCCTTGGCGATGTCGCCCTTGGAGTAGGCGACGATGCCCTGGTCCCAGTGCTTCTGAGCCGTGCGCCGGAGCTCGTCGGTGTTCTGCGCCGGGGCCTTCTCCTCCGGAGGGGGTTCGTTGGCCTCGAGCTTCTTCTTGTTCGCCTGGGCCTGGGCCTCGGCTTCCTTCCTCTTGCGCGTCTCCTCCTCCTCTTCCTGCTTGCGGCGCTCGGCGTCCTCCGCGGCTTTCTTGTCCTCCTCGGCGCGACGCCGCCGGTCGTCGGAGTCCTTCTGCATCTGCTCCTTGGCTTTCGCGATCAGATGATTCGCCTTCCGGGGGTCATAGCCGTGCTCCACCGCCTTGTTGAAGAGCTCGATCGCCCGGCGATACTGGCGCTCCTTGTACTTCGCCCTGCCGTCGGCCACGTGCTGGTTGGCGATCTCCAGGCGGATCTCCGAGATGAGCTTCTGCGCCTTCACCTCCCCCGGCTCTATCTTGAGGACCTCGTCGAGGAGCTTGAGGGCCGCGTCCACGTTCCCCTGGCCGTAGTGGTTGAGCGCCTCCTGGAGCTTCTCGTTGGCCTCTTGGCGCCGCAGCTCCGCCTCCACCTTCGTGATCGCCCCCACCAGGCGGGGATAACGCGGGTTCAAGACGAGGGCGGAATACCACTGGTCGAGGGCGTCCCGCAGACGATGCAGCTGGTAGGCCTTCTGCCCCCTGCGGAAATGCTCGTCGGCCAGTTCTCCCCGGATCTTTTTGAGCCAGTAGCGCGCCTTGAGATTTCCGGGGGAGAGCTTGACCGCCTCCTCCCACCTCTGGGAGGCTTCGACGAGGCGTCCCTGGTGGTAGAGGGCCATCCCCTCGGAGAAGCGGTTCTCCACGAGGTTCCTCTCCGAGATCCTGGGCCGGGGAGCGCCGGTGAGCTCGATGGAAGCCCGGTGCAGGATGGCCGCGTCCTGAAAGCCCGGATCCATGGCCAGGACCTTGCCCGTCAGTTCCCGCGCGCCGTCGAAATCCCCCTGCCGGTAGAGGTCATAGGCGTTCTCGTAGATGGTGCCCAGCAGCTTGTGCATCAGCTTCCCCTTCTCGAGCTGGACGGTGTAGAGGTACTTCTTGGCGGCCTCGTTGGAGGAGACGGCTCCGAGCTGGGTCTTGGAGAAATCCAGGAAGAGGCTTTCCAGGGAAGGGGACTTGCCCTTCTCCTCGCTCTTAGCCGAGAGCGGGAGAGCCCAGGCCAGGCAGGCGGCCGCCAGGAGGTGGCGCATCAGAATCCGAACCCTCCTTTCTGGAAGAGGCTCAGGAGCATCGGCGCCAGGACGAGGATCCACCCGGTCGGAAAAATGAAGAAGAAGATGGGGATGAGCATCTTGGTCGCGGCCTGCGCGGCCGCCTTCTCCGCGGCGTTGAGGCGGCGAAAGCGCATGTCCCCGGAGAAGTTGCGCAGGAGGTCCACGAGGCTGGTTCCGAGTTCGTCGGACTGGATGATCAGGCCCACGAAGGAGCGCACGTCCTGCAGGCCGGTGCGCTGGGACATGCGCCGGAGCGCGTCCCGGCGGGCGTAGCCCAAGGAGACCTCGTTGATGGTCTTCTCCATCTCGGTCTCGAGTTCGGTCTTCTTGGTCATGGACTGGATGATGCGCTCGAAAGCGCCCATGTAGTCGAGTCCGGACTCGATGGTCAAGGCCGCGAGGTCCACGAAGGCGGGGAAATTCCGGATGATCTCCC
>CAYWAR010000228.1:0-2547 GCA_964455765.1 uncultured Elusimicrobia bacterium | reverse complement strand
CGATGCGGGACTTGAAGTAGAAATCCGGGATGAAGAATCCTCCGATGAACGCCGCGACGGACATCGTCGGGCTGTCGGTCAGCAGGTACATGAAGCCGGCCGCGAGGACCATGCTCATCTCCTTGATGTGGAGGATGTTGATCGGGTTGGGCTTCTCGGGCTTGCCCAGGAGCATGTGCGTGTTCTCGAGGATGGGCCCCATGCGGGCGGAGAAGATCAGGAAGAAGTCGATGCGCTCCAGGAGGCTTCCCTGCGGATTGACGGACTCGAAGACGTTGACCTCCCCCGGCCCCTTGGGGGCGAGGCGGGTCAGCGAGGACGCCTCCTCCTTGGGAGGAGCGAGCAGCCTCTGGATGAGGGAGAAGACCGCCATGGAGCCCAGGAGGCCCAGGGCGAGAAGCACGAGTTGTATGGGTTGCATGGGTTTATACCTGGATGTCCGCGAGCTTGCGGACGATCCCCATTCCGATGGTCATCCATACCGCGCAGAAGGCGACGGTGATGACTCCGATCAGGCTGAAATAATACGCCGACATGACCTCGGGCTGGAAGAGCCACATGAGGATGACCATGGCCCAGGGCATGAAGCCGACGACGATGGCCTGGATCCTTTGCTGGGCGGTCAAGGCCTGGGCTTTCTCCTCGAGCTTGCCCTCGTCGCGGATGTTCTCGACGATGCGGTCGAAGATCTTGGTGAGGTTTCCGCCCACGCTGCGCTGTATGATGATGGCCTTGATCAGATAGGAGAGCAGCCGCGAGGCCATGCGCTCCTCCATGGTCATGAGGGACTTCTCGAAGGTCGTGCCCAACTGATAGTTCTTGAGCACCAGGCCGAACTCCTCGGAGATGGGAGGCACCAGGTCGCGCTGGACGAGCTCGAAGCCCTGGACGATGTCCAGGCCCGATTTCAGGGCGTTGGAGAGAAGTATCATGGCGTCCATGAGCTGAGCCTCCACGCGCTTGCCCCGGCGCTGGCGGATGTAGCTCAGAAGCCACTCGGGCAGCCTGATCCCCAGGTAGATCCCGGCGCAGGTGAAGAGGATGAAGCCGAAGATGTTGAGCGTCACCACGCCCAGGAGGAAGCCGCCGGCCATGGGAGTGAGGATGAGATACTGGACCTTGACGGCCATGAACTGGCGGTTGAACTCGTTGGCCCAGTGCTTCCCCTTCTCCGTTTCCCGGTCGATGATGTCCATGAGCGTCTGAGCCTTGGCGGAACCGTAGAGCCACGCCGCGCCGAACATGACCGCCAAGCCCAGGAGCTTGAGCAGCATCGTCGCCGCGGACCCGCCCTCCTCCTTCTTGGACGGAGGCTCGTAGCCGCGGGGGGCGCGCTGAAGTATCTGGAAGGCTTGATGCGTGAGCGCTCCCACGGCCATCACCGCGGCGTGGTAGCGTTTTGGGTCCGAGCTCGTGAGCGCGTCCATCACGGAATCCATCTCCTTGAGGATGAGGTCGAAGACGGCGACCATGGAGCGGCCACGCCCGCCCAGGGAATCCCCAAGCTTGGCGCGGTAGAGGCGGTCGAGGGCCATCTGGAAGCGCACGCGGCTGTCCTCGTAGTCCTTGATCAGCGCGCTGGGCGGCTGGTTGAGGCCGTTGAAGTCGGTGGGGAAGGTCTTGCGGGTATGCTCGAAGAACTCGTAGAGGACGGAGACCGGCGCCTGCCAGAGCTGGGCCTCGTTAAGCACGCCCTCCTCCGGGTCCTGCCAGACGGGGCGGGCGATCATCGCCCCCAGCACCTCGTCGATCCACTTGGGGGGCTTGAGGTTGGGGTCCCGGTCCTTCTTGAAATAGTGGTAGATGTATTGAGCGCGGGCCTCGGCGCCCTCGTTCTGGTCGATGAGGTAGTGTATCTGCTGGCGCGTGAACTGCGCCCGCGCGGGAGTGGGCAGCAGGGCCAGGCAGAGCAGCAGAGCGGCGGATGGGAGCCTTTTAACCGAGTCGTTCATAGCGCTCAGCCTCCGGATTCTTCTTGAAAAGCTCGAGCGGGACGTTGAGCCCCGCCAACTTGAACTCCTCGTAGAACTTGGGCGGCTTGCCGCAGCCCGTGAAAATGCCCTGCGAGCGCCCCTCCGAGTCGACCCCCGTCTGATAGAAACGGAAGAGGTCTTGGGTGAGGATCACGTTCTGGTCTCGCCCGGTCACTTCCGTGACGTAGGTGACGCGCCTTTTCCCGTCGGGGAAGCGGGTGATCTGGATGACCAGGTGCACGGCCGAGGCGATCATCTCGCGCAGCGCCCAGACCGGCAGTTCGGCCGAGGCCATCATGCACATGGCCTCCAGGCGGGTCAGGGCGTCGCGCGGGGTGTTGGCGTGGATGGTGGCCAAGGACCCCTCATGGCCCGTGTTCATGGCCTGCAGCATGTCCAGGGCCTCGGAGCCGCGGCACTCGCCGACCACGATCCGGTCGGGCCTCATACGCAGGCAGTTCTTGACGAGGTCGCGGATGTTGACCTCTCCCTTGCCCTCGATGTTCGGCGGGCGGCTCTCCAGGCGCACCCAATGGTCCTGCTGGAGCTTGAGCTCGGCGGTGTCCTCCACCGT
>CAYWAR010000227.1:0-4901 GCA_964455765.1 uncultured Elusimicrobia bacterium | reverse complement strand
GGCGCGGACGCGGTCTACACCGATGTCTGGGCCAGCATGGGCCAGGAGGCCGAGCACGCCGCGCGCGTGAAGATATTCGCCCCCTACCAGATCAACGCCAAGCTCATGGCCCTGACCGGGAGGAAGGACGCGCTCTTCATGCACTGCCTGCCCGCGCATCGCGGGGAAGAGGTCACCGACGAAGTGGCCGACTCGCCCAACTCCGTCATCTTCGACGAAGCCGAAAACCGCCTCCACGCCCAAAAAGCCATCCTAATCCGCCTTCTCGAGGTCAGACGTTGACTTTCGGACCGAGTTCCACCCTCCCGCGTCGTTGACGAAGGAAATTCGGTCCGAAAGTCAACGTCTGACCCCTATCTAAGGAAGTGGCAGGTGTAGCCGCCGGGGTTCTTTAGAAGGTATTTCTGGTGGTATTCCTCTGCGGTCCAGAAACGGCCGGCGCGGACGATCTGAGTCGTCAAAGAGCCCTTCCATTTCCCGGACTTATCCACGCGCTCCTTGACCTTCTCCGCGGTCTTGCGCTGGGCTTCGTCGTGATAGAAGATGACGGAACGATACTGCGTGCCCACGTCGTTGCCCTGGCGATTGAGCGTGGTCGGGTCGTGCAGGCGGAAGAAATAGCCCAGCAGTTCCTCATAGGAGATCCTCTCCGGGTCGAAGACGACCTGCACCGCCTCCGCGTGGCCGGTGGCCCCGGTCTTGATGTCCTCGTAGGCCGGCGCTTCGGTCGCCCCGCCCGTGTAGCCCACCTCGGTCTTGGCCACCCCGGGGAGTTTTCGCACGATCTCCTCCACGCCCCAAAAACAGCCGCCGGCGAAAGCGGCGGTCTCCGTCTTCTTGGTCGCCGAAGGTTTCCCCTTGCCGAACAGGGCGGCGAAACGCCCATAGCCCTCGGCCTCGAGCTTCTCGGCGGGGACGAAGCGCATGGAGGCCGAGTTCATGCAATAGCGCATGCCGGTGGGCTCAGGCCCGTCCGGGAAGACATGTCCTAGATGGGAGTCGGCGCCCTTGGAGCGCACCTCGACCCGGCTGCGGAAGAGTCCGCGGTCGATCTTCTCGACCACGTTCTCAGGCGCCAAGGGGCGCACGAAGCTCGGCCAGCCGGTGCCCGAGTCGTATTTGTCGAGCGAGCTGAAGAGCGGTTCCCCGGAGACCACGTCCACGTAGATGCCCGTCTTCTTGTTGTCCCAGTACTCGTTCTTAAAGGGAGGCTCCGTCCCCTCCTCCTGGGTCACCTGATACTGGAGCGGGGTCAGTCTCTTCTTGAGCTCGGACTGGGAAGGCTTGGCATGTTCTTCCATGGGTTTCCTCGACTGCGTCTCGGTATGCGCGGGGAAGGCGGCGGCCAGCAGAAGGAGCGAGGCCGCGGTCAGCGGCAGGAGCCGGCGTCCGCCCCGCGAAGGGCTATTTCGGACTTTGGATTCCACAATCACCGGGCCTATTTTATCATTTCGGGCCATCCCCTCACGCCGCTCCAAAAGGACGGCGGCGTATTTTTCCGGCTCCGCCCGGTGTAGAATAGGCGTGCCCGTAATGAGCGAGACTCCCTCCCGTCCGATGGACCGCCTCATCGCCCTGCACGCCGATAAGGCGTACTCCAGCGCCCTGCGCCTTTGCGGGAACGCCGCAGACGCCTGTGACCTGGTCCAGGAATCCTTCCTGCGGGCCTGGAAGAAGGCGGACCTCTACGATCCATCCAGGGATTTCGGAGCCTGGCTGCACCGCCTCATCTACCGGGTCTACCTCAATGAACGCAGGGCGCGCGCGCGCCTGCGCGAGGTCCCCCTGGAAGAAAGCGCTCCGGACGCGCGAGCACACTCCTCCCCTTTACCCGCGGAGCGTGCGGACGGACCCGAAGCCGAGCTCGCGAAGCGCGATCTCAAGGCACGGGTCACCCGCGCCCTATCGCGCCTGCCTCCCGACTCAAGGGCCTGCGTGAGCCTGGTGGACGTGGAGGGGCTTTCTTATGAGGAAGCGGCCCGGACGCTCGCCTGGCCCGTGGGCAGCGTGGCGGGCAGGCTGTTCCGCGCCCGGCGGATGCTGCGGGAGTTGCTGCGCGAGGAGGCCGAAGGATGATCTGTCTCATGCTGGAGAATATCTGGGACCTCTACGCGGACGGACGCTTGGCGCCCTCCCAAGCCCGTTGGGTCCGCGGACATGCCGAGACCTGCCCGCGCTGCCGCGAAGAAGCCGCCGCTTGGCAAGGGATGCTCAAGACGCTCCCTTCCCTCGATGAAATTCCAGCCCCGGAGGGACTGATAGCGGCCCTGGCCCGCCCTCAGGAGAGAGCCGCCTTTCAGGACCCGGATACGGAACCCTGGCTTGTCTGGTCCTGGACGGAATCACCCTCCATGGCCCTGGCTCTGGGCGTGAGCGCGGCCCTGCTGGGCCTCTCGCTCATCGGACCGGGAGTCATCAGCCAGTCCTGCTCCCAGCAGGACCAGATCGTCTGCCCCTTGCCCATATCCGGGTCCCAGGGAGGGATTCGATGAACGCGCTCTTCGGCCTCTTCTCCTGGCGTTCCCTGCTGCGCTCCACCCTGCTCTTCCTATGCGCGGCCCTTCCCCTCGCGTTCTATCTGCGAACCTATGACTCGGCGACGGTCAAGATCACCCTGCTCCAGTTGGGGGCGTTGCTTGCGCTGGCCATCTGGCTCGCTGGAACTCTTCAAGAAGGCCGGGCCGAGCTCCCCCTGGAGGTCCTCGGCGTCCTGGCCCCCGCCCTCCTGCTGGGCCTCTGGAACGCGGCCCGCTTCGCCTTCGCCGGGCACCGGACGGCCTCCTTGCACGGCTTCCTCCAGCAGGAAGCCTTTTTGACCTGCCTCGTCCTCGCGCTTTTTAGCTTCACGCGGGGCGACGCGCGCAGGGTATCGTTGGTCGCCCTAGCCGCATGCTCCATCGTCGCCTCGTATGGGCTGGCCCAGCGCCTGGGACTCGATCCTTTCATCTGGCGCGGAGCGTTCGGAGAAAAGGTGTTCTCGACTTTTGGAAACCCCTATTTCCTCGCGGTCTACCTGAGCCTTTGCGCGCCCTTATGCGCGGCCGCGGCCCTGGACGAGGGACTGCCTCCCGGCCTGCGGGCCGCCGCCGGAACGCTCACCTTATTGCTCGCCTTGGTCTCGGCCTGGACCAAGAGTCTTATCGAACCCATCGCCCTCTGCGCCGGCCTATTCGCCTTCACCCTGCTCGCCTGGAAGAGGCTCGATCCCCGGGGCCGCCGCGCGGCCCTGGGCTTGGCCGGGCTCTGCGCGGCGCTCTGCCTGGCCCTCTCCCGGCCCTCACCGCGGGTCTCCGAACGGTTATCGCCGGAGCGGAGCTTCTGGATCCAGACCTGGAAAGGCACGGCCCAAATGATCGCCCGCCGCCCTTTCCTCGGCTATGGACCGGGCTCCTTCTGGGTGGATTACCCGGCCTTCCGCCGGCCGGAGGTCATCCTCATCGAACACGGCCATAATACCGAGACGGACCATCCGGAAAACGAGGCGCTGGAGCAATGGGCCGAGGGAGGCCTGCCCTCCCTCCTGTTATGGCTCTGGTTGTGTTTCGCGGTCCTGCGGACAGGCTGGAAAGCCGCGCGCGAGCCGTTCTCCTCGCGCGAAGGCCTCGGGGACTCCGCAGGAGGGCTCTACGCCTGCGGGCTTCTCGCTTCGGTCGCGGCCGGCCTGCTCCCGGCCCTCTGCGGGATCTCCTTGCGGTTCCCGGCCCCCGGCGCGCTTTGGTACATTTTCGCGGGAGCCTGCGCCGCCGGCGCGCGCCGGCGCGCCGACGGCCCGGTATTCGCCCTGCCCCTTCCCCTGGGAGAAAGCCGCGCCGCTCTGGCGGGTCTCGCGCTGTTCTCGGCGGGGCTGGCCGCGGGCTGGCCGGCGGCCTGGTTCGTCTCCGATCTCCGGCACAACTATGCCATCTACTACTCCAAACAGAAGGAGTGGACGAAGGCCTTGGAGCAGTATGACCGGCAGACGCCGGGCGCACCGAGCTACGTGATGGGGCAATACTTCAAAGGGAACGTCCTCAACGACATGCCGGAGAGGGACGCGGAGGCCGTGGAACAGTACCGCAAGGTCCGCTCCCTCGCCCCGGACTACGTGCAGGTCCATTTCCAAGAGGGCATCGCCCTGCGAAAGCTCGGGCGCGTCCCCGAGGCGATCGAGCGCCTGGAGCGCCAGACCGAGTTGGACCCGGTCTGGGACAGGGCGTGGGAAGTCCTCTCCGAGCTCTACCGCGAAGCCGGGCGAGAGGATGACGCCGCCCGGGCGGCCGAGAGAGGCCGGCGCGCCGGCGAACTCTGGTCCAGCCGGCAGCCTGCTCCGCGCGGCTGAACGTCACCCACATCCTGGGCCCTAAGACGGCCTCCCGAAGAGGCCCTTCGCCATTGGCGCCGCTCGCCGCGCGGGCGCATACTGGGGCCATCGGACCGCGCTGAAGCGGCCGATCCAAGGAGGCTCCGATGAAGCGACTCGCCATCAGTTGTTCCCTGCTCGTGCCGTTGACCCAGACCGGACTGCTCTCAGCCCAGGAGCTTCCCTCCCTACGGGAGTTCAAGGAAGCCCTCTCCGGGATCGAAGCCCCGGCCGTCCGGCCTGCCGCGGCGCAGGCTCCGGAGAACACCCCGGAGGCCGAGTCCTCGTGCGCGGCCATGCCGTTGTCCGGACCCATCCGCCTGGAAGGACGGGCCTTCACCTGGGCCGTGACCTACGACGTAAAATCAGGAGACGATGCTCAGGGCGTGATCAAGGGTGGATCCGACGGATACTCGTACACGGACGCCCGTGGGACCGTGGTCGGAAAATCGCAGGAGAAGAACATGGCCGAGGGCACGGCCGTCACCGTGACGGGCTGTTCCGGCGAGCGCATCGGCGAGATCATCCGCTCCGACGCGGGCTGGGACGGCGAGCGCTCCTT
>CAYWAR010000226.1:0-4906 GCA_964455765.1 uncultured Elusimicrobia bacterium | reverse complement strand
AGGCGCACGACCTTCACGTCATGGGCGAAGTACTTTCCGCCGAACTGCGCCCCGAAGCCGACGGCGCAGGCGGCCTTGAAGAGCTCCTTTTCGAGCTCCAGGTCGCGAAAGGCCCGGCCCCGGGCGCTGCCTGAGGTCGGCAGGGAATCGAGGTACCCGGTCGAGGCGAGCTTGACCGTCTTGAGCGTGGCCTCCGCCGAGGTCCCGCCGATGACCACCGCGATGTGGTAGGGCGGGCAGGCCGCGGTCCCCAGCGTCTTCATCTTCTCCGACATGAACTTCTTGAGCGACTCCGGATTGAGGAGAGCCTTGGTCTCCTGAAAAAGATAGGTCTTGTTCGCCGAGCCGCCGCCCTTGGCGATGAAGAGGAGCTCGTACTCGGCGCCGGGATGGGAATAGAGGTCGATCTGCGCCGGAAGATTGTCCCCGGAGTTGCGCTCCTCGTACATGGTCAGGGGCACGACCTGGGAGTAGCGGAGATCCTCCTGGGTATAGGTCTTCCATATCCCCTTGGAGAGATGCTCGGCGTCGTCGGCTCCGGTCCAGACCTGCTGGCCCTTCTTGCCCATGACGATCGCGGTGCCCGTGTCCTGGCAGGAGGGAAGCTCGAAGCGGGCGGCGATCTCGGCGTTCTTGAGCAGTTCCAAGGCCACGGCCTTGTCGTTTCGCGACGCCTCGGGGTCCTTCAGGATGGAGGCGAGCTGTTCCAGATGCCTGGACCTCAGGAGGAAGGAAACCTCCTTGAAGGCCTGGGCCGCCAATTCCTCCAGGGCCCGGGGATCGACCACCAGCATCTCGCGGCCCTCGAAACGAGAGACCTTCACGAAAGTTCCCTCGAGCTTGCGGTAGCGGGTGTCGTCCTTGCCCAGAGGGAAGGGGTCCTGATAAACGAATACGGCCTTTTTCTCTTCCATCGTGTTCATTTTACCTCATTCCTCGGCTCAAGCGCTTGCTGGAGGTTAAAAGCAACGAATCCGCCGAGGCGGATGCGGCTGGGCATGATATAATGGTTAAGTCGTTGCATATAAGGGCGAGATCAGCCGTCCAGATGGGAAGGGCGGCAGGATGGAAGCGGCCGCATGGAGAAGGGAGCGGTTTTCTTATCGACGGCACTCCTGTTGGCCCCTCTGGCCATGCCGACGGCGCATGAGGGGGCCCGGGGAGGGCAGAGACCTGCCCGTTCCGGGAAGTACCGCTGGATCAACCCCCTGCTGGATCTCGACGAGAGCCTCGAGTTCCCCGAGATCCGGCCCTTCAAGGGAAAGGTCCAAATCCTCCTCGGCTCCCTGCGCAAGGAACTCCCCCTCACGCATGTCTCGCTCTACTACCGCGACCTGAACAACGGACCCTGGTTCGGCATCGCCGAAAAAGAGGGTTTCGTTCCCGCGAGCCTGTTGAAAGTCCCCTTCATGATGGCCCTCTTGCGAAAAGCGGAGGAGGGTCCCGAGCTTCTCCGCTGGACCCTTGCTTATGACGCGGCGGACGCCGTGCCCGAGGGCCAGCATTTCTCGACCGGCACGCGGCTCGCTCCCGGGACCCCGTACAGCGTCGACTCGCTCTTGGAGGCCATGGTCCGGGCCTCGGATAACCGCGCGGCCATGATGCTCTTCGACGCCTTCGGAACCTCCTCCCTGGCGGACCTTTACGAGGACCTGGGCATCTCGGCGCCGAAGGACAACCTTCCCACCGACCTCACCGTCAAGCAATACGCCTCGTTCTTCCGCATCCTCTACAACTCGTCGTATCTGAACTGGCGCATGTCGGAGAAGGCGCTGGACCTGCTGGCCGGATCGGAGTTCAAGGAAGGCCTCGAGGCCGGAATGCCCGGGGGCATAGCCGTGGCGCACAAATACGGGGAGCGTCTCTCTCCGGACGGGACGAGCCGCCAGCTCCACGACTGCGGGATCGTCTACCACCCGCGTTCTCCGTACCTGCTATGCGTGATGACGCGGGGAAACGACTATAAGGACATGGCGGAGGTCATCCGCCGTGCCTCGGCGTTGGTCTTCAAGGAAGTCGACCGGCAGGCGCCGGTCCGCCGGGATTAGCCGCGCAGCTTCACCCACTCGCGGACGGCTTCGAGCTGGGAGTCGGCGTCCAACCCCCCCTCCTTGAGCACGGCCTGCCAGTCCCCGCTGCCCAGGAACGCCCCCTGGCGGAAGGGGTGCAGGGAGCGCCGGCGGCCCCCCTCCGAGCGGATCCAGCGCGCGATGGTGGGCAGGGTGAAATCCGTGATGCCCATCGCGTAATGCCTGAGCTCCCTCGGGAATATCGCCGAGCGCTCGGAGTCCGGCTGGAGGTCGTAGAGCTCCGCGCTCGTCACGTAGAACACGTTGACCGGCAGCCTGAGCTGGTCGATGCGGGGCAGGACCTTGTGCATGAAGAGCGCCCCGACCGCGCTGCCCTGCACCACCACCGTGGCTTTCCCCGAGGAACGCCGCACGGCGTAGACCCCCTTGGCGGCGGCGGACGCCGGGGGCAGGCCCAGCGCGGCCCGATCCGGCACGAGCTCCGGGGGACGGGCCACGAAGGGACAGAGCACGGCGGGCGCGGCCTTGAGTCCCGCGGCCAGGAGCGGCCAGAGCTCCTGGGGCTCCCAGGGGGTGAGCGTGATGCACACGCCCTGTGGGAAGTTGTTCTGCAGGAGCTGGAGCGCCTGCGGGTCGGCGTGCGTGGGGCCGTCCTCGCCCGTCTTGGGCCCCGCGTGCGCGTTGACCATGACCCAGGTGCGGTAGGGCTCGCCCACGGCGTGCTTGCGCGCCTGCTGTCCGATGCCGTGGAGCCTGGCCGCCACGTGCTCGAGCGCGGCGATGAAGCCGGAATAGGAGCTCGTCACGCCGATGTGCCGGCCGTAGCTGGACGCCCCGGCCATGAACGCCCCCATGGCGTCCTCGCAGATCCCGCCCACGGCCACGATGCGGGCCGAGGGATTCCTGCGCGCGTGCCAGAAGCCCTTGGGGAATTGGTCGTTGAGCGCCCTCATGCTGGTGGAGTCCACCAGGTCCGCGGCGCAGCCCAGGAACGCTCCCGCGGTCTTCCGGTTGAGATAGCCCAGCCCGTCGCCCAGCGCGGCCCTCAAGCTCACCGAGGCCCCGGGCCTGAGCTGGAGCTCGGCCGGGACGGCGGAAGGCGAGAGCTCCCCGGCCAGGAAATCGAGGCGGGGGGCCTCGGCGCGCGGCTTCATCCCCTTGGCAAAGAGCCTTTGGGCGGAGTCGGCCGTCTCCTTGGCCAGGAAACCCACCATGTCCCGGCGGCCCTCCAAACCCTTGCGCAGGGTCAGGAGCGTCTCGTAGTACAAGGCCTCCACCGCCTCCAGGGACTTGGGGTCGCAGGGCCCGGCGGGAAAGCGGACGGCGAAGCGCTCCTCGAAGGGTTCCAGCGCCTTGCGGTAGCCCTCCGAGCAGAAGGCGTGCCCCGCCCCGTGCGAGGAGCGGCCCTCGATTCCGTAGCGCCTTCCCTTGACCGTCCGATAGACCACGGCCGTGGGGAGGCCGTTGCCCACGGATAAGGCCGCGCGCTGAGCCCCGAGGATGAGCCGGAAGTCGAAGCCGTCGTGCACGCTCACCACGTTCCAGCCGTGCAGGAAGAAGAGCTCCATGGGGTCCCATTGGACGTAGTCCCCGGCCTGGGCGCCCTCGGCGCAGACCCTGTCGGAGTCGATGGAGGCCTGGTTCCAGTCGAGGTGGACCACCGCGTTCTCCAGGCCCATGGTGGCCGCCGCCGAGATCGCCTCGTGCGCGCGCCCCGGGGTGAGGCCGCCCTCGCCCTCGATGACATGCACTTTGGGCGCCGAGGGCCCGTAGGTGTCCCACGCGGCCATGGCCCAGCCCAGCGCCGCCCCCATGCCCACGCCGCTCGCCCCGGTGGCGAAGGGGACGAAGGGCGTCATGGGCGTAGGATGCCCGTCGAGCGCCTTGGCCTGGAACTTCCTGAAAAGAGGCGTGGGTTGGGTCGGGTTGCGCCTAAAGCCCAGCAGGTCTTCCAGGCGCAGCCTCCGGCCGGCGCGCGCGAGCAGATCCGGCGCGCCGATGCGCACGGCCTCGTCGCGCAGGGCCCAGAGGGCGTAGAGGCCCATGGCCTTATGCCCGGCGGCGTAGCACAGGACGTCGGCCCCGGCGTCGTCCGGCTGGGAGAAGTCGTAGTCCAGCCCGCCGAACATCAGGCTCTGGGCCACGGCCCCGGAGGAGATGCTCCCGCCGGGGTGCCCCGAGGTCGGGACGAAATTATAGAGGATGGCGCAGAGCGTGCGGTAGGCCAGGTCGAATTCCTCGCGGTGCTCGATCCCCTGGGGGGAGACGCGCTCCGCCTGGAGGAAGACATTGGACCTCTCGCGCAGGCGGAAGGGGGAACGGATCGTCGGTTCTACGGCGATGGACTCTGACATGTTCACTTCCCCTCTTTGCTCCGGGCCTCGGTGCGCGCCCAGGCCGCGTTCACCTGCTCCTGCAAGGCCGCCTCGTCCTCGGAGGAAAGCCCCTTGAAGCGTCCTTGCGTCTTGAGGAACTCGCCGACGGGCTTGCGCCGGGAGACGGGGATGTTCAGGCGGAAGGCGCCCCGCTCGATCTCGTAGAGCGGAAAAAGGCCGGTCTGCACCGCGAGCCGGGAGAGTTTCACCGAATCCTTCGGGTCGTATTTCCAGCCCGGCGGGCAGGGGGAGAGGACATGGATGAAGCGGAAGCCCTTGATCTCCCTCGCCTTCTGGAACTTGCGCACCATGTCCTCGGGGTAGGCCACGGTGGCCGTGGCCTGGTAGGGGACCTTATGAGCCTGCACGATGGCATCTATGTCCTTCTTGGTCATCGGACTGCCCGACGCCCCGGGCGTGGTCATGGTCCAGGCGTGGCGCGGAGTCCCCCCGCTGCGTTGGATGCCGGTGTTCATGTACGCCTCGTTGTCGTAGCAGACG
>CAYWAR010000225.1:0-4979 GCA_964455765.1 uncultured Elusimicrobia bacterium | reverse complement strand
TCATCGAGCTTAACGCGGACAAAGGCCAGCTCGTGCTCTCGCGCAAGGCCGTCCTCGAGGAAGAGGCGCGCAAGCGCAAGGAGAAGCTCTTCGCCTCCCTGAAGGTCGGGCAGATCCGCATCGGGCGCGTGGTGCGGGTGGCCGAACCGGGGCTTTTCGTCGACATCGGGGGGCTCGAGGGCATCGTCCATACGGCCGACATCGCCTGGAAAGACCCCGAGGGGGCGAAGGCGAAGACGGAGCGCGGCAAGAAGGTGCGCGTGCGCGTCCTGCGGGTGGAGCCCGAGGCGGAGCGGGTCGCCCTGGGGATGAAGCAGCTCACCCCGCATCCGGGCGACTCCGTGCGCAAGAAGCATCCGCTCAAGTCCGTGGTCCGCGGCAAGGTGGCCGAGCTGCTCCCCGAGGGGGTGCGCATCCGGGTCTCGGAGGGCGAGACCGCGTTCTGTCCGGTCGTGGAGCTTCCCGTCGACGGGGTCGAGATCCCGCGCGATCGGTCCGAGCGCTACGACCGCACCGCCAAGGCCCCGCCGCTCCCCCCGATATGGCCCAAGGCCGGGGAAGAGGTCGCCGGCCTCGTCATCGGCGTGCACGCGGCGACCTTCGAGGTCGAGCTCTCCATCAAGCGCTACGAGGCGATCCAGGACAAGAAGCGCGTCGCCCAATACACGAAGGGCGCCCCGCCTCTCACCCTTGGCCAGCTGCTCAATCCGGACGGCGAGTAGGCTCTTCCTCGCCGCGTGGGCGGCCTCCCTCGGCGGGGAGGCCGTTCTCGCCCAGTCCTTCGGCCGCAACCAGGTCGTGCGGCGGGACTTCGACTGGAAAGTCGTCTCCACCGAGCATTTCGACATCCACTACTACGCCCAGTCCGAGTCCTTGGTCCCCTTCGCGGCCAAGACCCTGGAGCGCTCCTACGCGCGTTTGAGCCGGGGGCTCTCCACCGGGTTCGACCGGCGCCGCCCCTTCTTCCTCTACGCGAGCCTCAACGACATGCAGCAGTCGAGCATCGTGGACACCGGGGACGGGACCGGGGGCGTCACCGAGGCGTTCAAGGATCGCTTCATGGTCTTCAACGACGGGAGCCGCCGCTGGCTCGACACCGTCATCACCCACGAGCTCACGCACGTCTTCCAGTACCACGTCCTCGTCTCGGGCTGGTGGAAGTCCGCGCGCATCCTCAAGACCATCGTCTATCCCCTCTGGATGATGGAGGGCATGGCGGAGTTCTTCACCGCCGGCCTAGACGACGCCCCGGGGGAGATCCTGATCCGCGACGCCGCCACCTCCGAGGGCCTCATCCCCCTTTGGAAGCTGGAGCATTTCAGCCACCTCAAGCCGCACCAGGTGCGCCTGGCCTATGAGATGGGGTCCGCGGTCCTCGACTTCATCGAGGAACAGTACGGCGCCGGGAAGGTCGAGGCCCTGCTCAAGCTCTTCGAGTCGCGCTTCGATTCCTCCTCCGTCCTGGGTGAGCTCATCGGGCTCGACATCTTCGGGCTCGACCGCAAGTGGCGTGAGTACGCCCGGGAGAAGTACCGCCGCATCGCGCGTCTTGAGCGGCTCGAGGAGCCCGCGCGCTTCGGGGCCGCGCTCACCCAGGCCCGGGATTCCATCCCCGAGTTTAACAGCGCCCCGGTCTTCACTCCCGACGGGAAGTCCATGGCGTATTTCTCCACGCGCCAGGGCTACCCGCCCGAGCTCATGCTCAAGGACCTGGCCTCGGGGCGCGCGCGCCGGCTGATGTCCACCGAGACCCGCATCGAGACCGTGGAGTTGGGGAATTTCGCGGACCTATCCAGGGTTCTCGCCCTCTCCCCGGACGGGCGCCGTCTGGCCTTCTTCGGGAAGAAGAACCACGAGGATTTCCTCCACCTCTTCGACCTGGAGAGGAGGTCCTTGGAGAAGATCCCCTTGCCCGGCTTGGAGGGCGCGGGCATGCCGGCCTTCTCCCCGGACGGGTCCGCCGTGGCCTTCTCGGGCCTCCAGGAGGGGGTCAGCGACCTCTGGCTCATGAGGCTCGAGGGCCGCGTCCTGCGCCGCCTCAATTCCGACCCGCAGGACGACCAGTCCCCGGCCTTCTTCCCGGACGGGAAGTCGCTGGTCTACTCCAGCGAGGCCGAGGAGGAGGCCGGTCCCCCGCGCTACCGGCGCGGTCTCTACCGCCTGGACCTGGCCGGCGGCGACGCTTCCCCGCTCCTGGCCCCGCGCGGCGCGGCCCGCGACCCCGTGGTCTCCACCGACGGCGCGAAAGTCCTCTTCGCCCTGGAGATGGACGGCTTTCAGGAGGTCGCGGAGCTCGACCTCGCCTCCGGCCGGGTCTCGCGCCTGACCCGCTCCTACGGGGCGTGCTACACCCCCGTCTACGCATCCTCGGGCGCGGTCGCGTTCGCCGCCCTGCGCCGGGGGAGCGTGCACATCCACGCGGGCCCGCGGGAGGGCTTCCTGGCGGAGACGGTCGAGATGCCCGGCCGAGTGGCCCCCGACCGAGGGATAACCCGAGGAAGTGCCGCCTCCGAGGCCATGGGGGCGGCCGACCGAGGGGTGACCCGAGGAAGCGTGACCGCCGCGGAAGCTGCCGTTTCTACCTCCGCCTCGGTCATGACCCCGGAGCGCCCGTATTCCCCCTCCTATTCCACCGACCTCTTCCTTCCCGCCTTCTTCTACTCCTCCCGCGGAGGCCTCTTCTGGACCAGCTACTGGCAGGGTTCGGACATGCTGGGCATCCATCAAGGCCAGGCCTTGGTCACCTATGCCTCGGGCGACGGGTACCTGAACTATCAGACGGGCTACACCTACAGCCGCTGGCGGCCGCGCTTGAGCCTGGGCGCGGTGGGTTACGTCTTCAACGACAGCTATGACCGCGACACCGGGCTGACCTCGGATGAATTCGCCCATACCCAGTTCGCCCAGGCCTCCTACCCCTTCGACCGCTTCCATCGCGCGGACCTCACGGTGGCCTCCGTGGAGGATAGGCGCGAGTTCTCCCAGGTGGGCCGGACCGACCGCAACGACGCCCGCATCGGCATGGTCTCCTTGGTGCGGGACACGGTCAAGGGGCGCTATCTCGTGGCCACCGCCGGGTCCCGGCTGCGCCTGACGCATTTGGAGTCCCCGCGCGTGCTGGGGGGGAACTTCATCTACAACACCGAGGCCCTGGAGGCGGTCAAATACCTCCCGACCGGAGGCTTGAGCTCCTTCGTCGTGCGCACGCTGGCCATGCAGAGCGTGGGGAAGGATACCCCGCAGTACGTGCTGGGAGGCATCGGCGGGGTGCGCGGCTTCGGCCGCAATTCCCTCTCCGGTTCGCGGTTGTGGATGGCCAGCGCGGAGTGGCGCTTCCCCGTGCTCAGCAACCTGGATTACTACATGTGGTACATCTTCCCGGATTTCTACTTCAAAGCCGTCACCGCGGCCGTGTTCAGCGACGCGGGCCATGTCTGGGACACCGACGCCCAGCTCCAGGGGGCGAGTTGGGGGACTCTGCGCCATTCCTACGGGATCGGCCTGCGCCTGCACACCTTCATCATGCAGCTCTTCCCGCTCGTCCTGCATTTCGACTATGCCCGGAGCACCGTCGACCGCGGAGGGGTCTTCTATGTCTACCTCGGCCCACTCTTCTAGAATTTCGCCCTTCGCGGAAAAACGCATGCGTTTTTCCGCGAAGAGCTCATATGGTTACGGCAAGAACGGAGCAATGTTCTGCGAGGGGGTCGCGCTGGAAAGGATCGCCCGGAGCGCGGGCACGCCGGTCTATGTCTACTCCGCGGCGGCGGTGCTCGGCCGCTACCGGGAATTGGATCATGCGTTCGCGGGACGCGAACGGGCGGTCTGCTACGCCCTGAAGGCGAACCCCAACGCCGCCCTCTGCCGCCTCCTCTCCCGGGAGGGAGCCGGGGCGGACGTCGTTTCCGGGGGTGAGCTCCAGCGCGCCCTGGCGGCCGGATTCCCTCCGGACCGGATACTCTTCTCCGGGGCGGGGAAGACGGAGGCGGAGCTGCGCCTGGCCGTGCGCTCCAAGATCGCGGCCGTCAACGTGGAATCCCGCGGCGAGCTGGATCTCCTCGCCCGCGTCGCGCGCCGGCTGCGGCGCAGGGCTCCGGTGGGGGTGCGGCTCAATCCCGGCGTCGGAGCCGGGGCTCACGCGCACATTCAGACCGGGGACGCGGCGACCAAGTTCGGCGTTCCGGCCCGCGAGGCCGGGGCGCTCCTCATGCGCTGCCGGGCGGACCGCTGGCTCAGGCCGGTCGGGCTCCAGTGCCACATCGGTTCCCAGATCGAGGCGGCCGGACCTTATCGGAAGGCCTTGGGGGAGCTCCTCGGCGTCCTTGTCGAGGCGCGGCGCAAGGGAGTGGAGCTCGAGCACGCGGACATCGGAGGGGGCATGGGGATAGCCTACCCCGGGGCCCGGAGCCTGCTTCCCTCGGACTTGGCGCGGGCCATACTGCCGGCGCTCAAGCCCCATCCGCGGCTGAGGCTCATCCTCGAGCCCGGGCGTTGGCTCGTGGGGGAGGCCGGGGTCCTCCTGACCCGGGTGCTCTACCGCAAGGAAGGGGGCGGCAGGCGCTTCCTCATCGTGGACGCGGGCATGAACGACCTCATGAGGCCCGCTCTCTATGGAGCGCGCCATGGGATCGCTCCGGTCCGCCTCGGGAAAGGCCGGGCCTCGGCCATGGACATCGTGGGACCGGTCTGCGAGACCGGGGACTACCTGGCCAGGGGGGTGATGCTTCCCGGGCAGGAACCGGGGGCCCTGCTCGCCGTCCTGCAGGCGGGCGCCTACGGCTTCAGCATGAGCTCGCAGTATAATTCCAGGCCGAGGGCCGCTGAAGCTCTGGTAGAAGGACGAAGCTGGCGCGTGGTGCGCGAGAGGGAGAGCCTCTCGGATGTGACGCGCGGAGAGAAGCCGTGAGCGCCGGGCCGGAAAGCTACGGCGAGCGGTATTACCTCGAATCCTGCGGCGGGGCGGAGTTCTTCCGGCTCTA
>CAYWAR010000224.1:0-4988 GCA_964455765.1 uncultured Elusimicrobia bacterium | reverse complement strand
CGCGTAGTCCCTCGTGAAAAGCCGGGGGAGATTGCGCAGGGTCTGGATGCCGGGATTCTCCTGGATGAGGATGGGATCGTCGTAGACCGCCGCGTTGCGGCTCATGCCGCCGTAGCTCCAAGCCAGGGCCGCGGCGAGCAGGAGGAACGCGGTCCCTGCGCTCAGGGGCCGCGCCATGCTTTCGCCTCCTCGCTCCCGACCCTCTCCAGCACCGGACGGATACGTTCGCGGTTTTTACGGCTCGCCCCCTTGGCCAGCGCCTCCCTCAGATAGCGCCCGCCCAAGTCCCAGCGGCCCATCGCGGCGTAAAGGGCTCCCAGGTTTTGGTAGCCGGCGCTGAAGTCAGGCTCCAAGGCGAGTTGGCGGGCATAAGCGGCCTCGGCGGCGCCGGGCAGGCCGAAGGCCAGGGCCACGAGGCCCAGGCGGGAGAGCGCCAGGGCGCTCTCCGCCGCGGACGCATCGAGCGCCGAAGCCCGTTCTCCGCCTCGCCTTGCATGGAACAGAGTCAATTCCGCCAGGCGGGCAGGCACGTCTATGCGGAAGCGTTCGATGGAGGCGCGGTTCTCGGGCAGGCGCTTGGCGAACACCAGCGCTTCGCCCAGGTAGACCGGGGCCCAATCGGGGCTCGCGGCCAGCAGGCCGATGAGCCGGGGAGTGTCCAGCGCGCCCGGCATCAGCACGCAATGGGTGATCGCGTAGCGCCGCGCCAGCGCGGCGAAGCGCTCGCCGGGCTCGGCCATCGCCTCGCGGTATTCGCGGAAGAACTCCGCGGAGTATCCGTTGGCCTCCCCGTCGATGAAGGGCCGGGCGCCCGGGTGGAGCCACAGCAGGCTGCTTCCGATGCCGAAGTTGTTGAACATATTTCCGGAAAGGGCCGCGCCGCGCAGAAAAGCCGCGGCCCCCTGGGGGGTCTCGGTGCGGGAAAGGCCCAGGCCGAACCGGCGCGGATCGCCGGCCCTGGCGCGGATTCGGTTCGTGACCAGGCCCCGGCATATGCCGAGTGATAGGGCGGCAAGCGCAAGGGAAACGGCCGCTCGCGCGATGGCGGGCCCACGCGGGCGCGATCGCTCCCATGCCGTGACGAAAGGAAGGCCGAAGGGCCGCTCGGACAAGAGCTTGGCCGCGAACATGGGAAAGAGCACGGCCCCCAGCGAGCGGCCGCGCAGGCTCATGAGCGAGAGCGGCAGGAAGAGCGCGAACGCCCCGAGGACGCGCGCGTCCCTGCGCCTTCGCAGAAGCAGGAGCGGGCAGAGCCCGAAAAGGAACAGGGTCGCCGCGGCCTCCGGATCGCCTGGGGCATCGAGCAGGACGGACCAGCCTAAAGGTTGGTTCTCGCTGATCTCCCCCTGGCCGCCCTCGGGATCGCGCAAGCGCAGGAACGCCTGCAAGGGATAAAGCGCTCCCCTCAGGAAATAGGGATTGGCCAGGCAGGCCAGGCACAGCAAGGTTAAAACCGCCGCCCATGGCCCGGCGGGACTTCCGTCGCGGCGAGCCGCGCGCAAGGCGGGCAAGGCGAAGCAGGCCGCCAGAAGCGGGCCGAATATGAAATGGATATGGAGGTTTACCCAGAGCAGTTGAAGGACCGGCAGGAGATATAAATAGCGGGGCGAAAGGCTCTCGCGCGCGGCCCCTGTCCCGCGATCGAGGGAGGGCGAAGAAACGCGCAGGAGGACGGCCGCATAGATGGCCAGCAGAAGGAGGCTGAGCGCCTCAGGCCGGGGCGCGGCCCGGGTGGCCAGTATGGGCACGGCCGCGGCCAAAAGCCAGCCGTTGCGCCCTGGAGCCTTGTGAAACTCCATGCCCCAGGCCATCACGGCCAAGGTCAGCAGGGGAGCGCCGATTTGGAGGAGATAAAGTCCCGCCGTGCCCAATTCCGAGTGGAGCAGATAGAGAAAGACCTCGAAGAGCCATTTATAATCCTGCACCGGGTAAGCCGTGTTGGCGTAGGAAAAGATGTTGGCAGCCGGAATGGAGCCATGGTCAAGGATGTACCGTCCCAGGACCAGATGGTGGCCCAGATCCAGGTCCATGACCGGGTATGCGCAATAGCAGAGCGCCAGAAGGGCGATAGAGATGGCGCAGAGCCAAGCGCTTGCCCTGGAGGACAAGCGACCGTTCCAATCCGCGGCTTTTTCCGTTCTTGGATCGCTCATGCCGTTCAGGGGTTTGCCGGGGAACCCAGGATCAGGTACTCCAGGTAGGCGCCGGGCTCCTGGGGCGCGCCGTCTGGAAAAGGCCTTGGCTCGATGCCCCCGGGAGTTCCTGAAACCCGGGCCAAGACCTTGCGGGCCGCATCCTCTATCGCGGCCTTATGGGCGGGAACCGCCTTGGGAAGGGCCAAGTCCGGCGAACGGCCTCCCCGTGGAGCCGACGGGTCCTTCAGCAGAATCAAGTGGCTCGAGTCCCAGACCTTCTCATAGCGGTTTTGGGCCAGGAAGAGCACGATACTGTCCCGCCCGTCTCGGCCGGCGTGGATGAACCAGGCCTTCTGGATGAGGATATGTTCGGGTCGGAAGAGGAGGGAGCGGAATTCCCCCCTCATCTCGCCGGGGAAAGTCAGGTGCTTGAGCTGGAGCCGGGGGGCGAGCCATGTGGAAAGGTATTCCTCGCTCCACACGCTCGCGTCCGGGGGGATGCGCGAGACGGCTTGGGGCCCCGAATCGAATAGATAGGGCCTCCAATCGCGCAGAAGATTCTTTCCGACCGATCGGTGGAAGCCCAGCCCCGCCGCGGCCAGAGCGGGAACCAACAGCCAGCTCTTGCGCTCCCCTCCGATGCTCCTGCAGAGCCTCGCCAGACCGTGGGCCGAGGCGAACAAGAGCGGCCCGAAGACATAGGATGCGTTCTGGAGCGGGTAATCGTGATTGCCGACGTCGGTCACCGGAGGCCAGAGCAGGAAGCCGTGAGTTCCCGCGCAGGCCATCAGCATCTGCGGGAGCGCCGCGACAAGAAACACGAGTCCCGCCGCGGGCGCCGAGAGGGGCAGGAACGCGGCGAAAAACAGCATCATGAGCGTGGGCCAAAGCCTGGAGGGTGGGCTTATCGCCTTCGAGAGCGCCAGCAAGGGATGGCCCAGGACGAAACGGAGTATCTCCTCCCTCGTCGCCCCGAAATGCGAGTACATCCCCCAATAGCCCAGCCCGCGCGGATTGGAGGGGTCCGGGTGCTGGAATTGCCCCATGACCCATATCTCCGCCAACCACAACAGCACGGCGACCGCCGCCAAGCCCCCCCCTTTCAGCATGGAGTCGCGAGTGGGCCTGCCGTCCCGGAACATCCGGTAAAGCCCAAGTCCGGCCAGCGTGAACGGAAACTGCTCCCGCGTCGTGGCGGCCAAGGCGAGAAGGAGCGCGGCCCAGGGCCGGTTTCCCCGCTCCCAGAGGACCATGCCCCAGAGGAAGAACGGGGCCATGAACACCGAGTTCTCCAGCGTCGCGCTCGCCAATTGGTGGAAGGCCGGGTGGGAATAGGCCAGGAGCATGGCGAGGAAGCCCGCGAAGGACGATCCGCTCAGGCGGCGGGCGAGGAAGTAGGCCGCCAGCCCCAGCGAGCCCACGGCAAGGGCCTGCGCCAGGATCAGGGCCAGCGAACTTCTCCAGAGCAGGAGCAGCGGCGAGAGCAGGACGCCGGTGAAGGCGAAATGCACGTCGAGGACGTTGCGGCTTCCCTCCGGCACGCATTCAAGCCCCCGGCCGTGAAGCGCGGCCCAGGCCGTGTGGATCAGGTCGGAGGCGTCGAAGGGCAGTTGAAACCCGCGGTACTGGCAGACTTTTATGAAACACGCCATCCCCGCGAAACCCAGGGCCGCGGCCGCTGGCCAGAGCCGCCGGCGCGCGGCGGGCGCGGAAGAGAGGCCCTCCAAGTGGCGGAACAGACGCAGGCGCAGCGGGGCGATGAGCGCCGCCCCTGCCAGGACCCAGCACGCGCGGCTCATCCATACGAGCGTTTGGTTGTGGACGAAGAACGCCCGGTTCGGGAAGTCGTGCTCCCTGAGGCTGAAGAGCACCTCGATGAGAGCTGCGGCCGGGAGGATGACGGCGGGAAGCCAGATGAACGGCCGGCGCGGAGGCTCCTGGGGAGGAAGGGGGCGTCCCTTGCGTTTCATTGGCGCCCGGAGAGCCCTTGGAGCCTGCGCCGCGCCGCGTCCAACTGCGGCATGACGCGCGGGGCCTCGGAGTAGACCCGCGCCGCCGCCTGCCGTTGTCCGCTTCTTTCAAGAAGTTCCCCCAGCAGGAGATACGGTTCCGCCAGGTCCGGCCGAAGTCGGATCGTAAGGATCAGCTCCTCCATGGCCTGAGCGGCCCTCCCCAGGGCGAGCAGGGCCAGGGCCCGGTTGTAGCGCGCCTCCCCGTAGTCCGGCTTGAGCTCCAGGGCCCTTGCGTAGTGCGCCAAGGCCGCCTCCGGCCTCCCCTGGGCCGCCAGGGCCGCGGCCAAACGGTTGCGGTATTCGGGGCTTTTCGGCTCCATGCGCACCGCCTGCTCGAAGTGCCGCAATGCCTGGGGGGTCTCGCCGCGTTGGGACAAGAGAGTCGCCAGGTTGGAATGGACCACGGCATAGGGCTTGATGCGAAGCGACGCGCGAAACTCCGCGGCCGCTTCATCGAGCGCGCCCCGGCGCATGAGGGCCAAGGCGAGATTGTTGCGGATGTCGCCGTCCTCGGGCCTGAGCCTCGCGGCCTCCCGGTAATGGCCGATCGCTTCATCGAGCCTGCCTCGCGCGGCCAGGGCTATCCCCGTGTTATAGTGCGCAACCCAGGCCTTCGGGTTCTTGGCCAGGGTATCGGCCCAAAGAGTCTCCTCGTCCTTGTAGATTTTCGCCTGCCTCCAGGTCAGCCCGCCCAGCAGGGCCAGTAGCGCGGCCGCGGCTAGGGATCTTATCGGAGCTCTCCAATTTTTTCCGGCCCTCGCCGCAGCGCCGCAGGCCAGGGCTATGGGGCCGAGACTCGCTAGGTATTGGAAATGGTCGGCCGTGAAGGAGTAGCGCATGA
>CAYWAR010000223.1:0-4989 GCA_964455765.1 uncultured Elusimicrobia bacterium | reverse complement strand
TTCGGACCTGAAATCTTGCGATTAGGTCCGAAAGTCAACGTCTGACCCCAATTTGGGAGATGACGCGGAGCATCGACTTGTGGATGAGTCCGTTGCTGGCCAGCGTCTGAGGGCCCCAGGTCTTCGGCCTGCCCCAGGCCCGGCCATGGAAATCGCTCACCATCCCCCCCGCCTCGCGCACCAGGAGGACGCCCGCCGCCACATCCCAGGGGTTCAGATTGAACTCCCAGTAGCCGTCCACCCGGCCGGCCGCGGTCCAGGCCAGGTCCAGGGCGGCGGAGCCCGAGCGCCGGACGTCATGGGAGCGCACCATGAATTCCCGGTAGAAGCGCACGAGGTAGGCCGAACGCTTGACCCGGTCGTAGGCGAAGCCGGTCAAAAGGAGGGACTCGGAGAGTCTGCGCGTGCGCGTGACCCGCAGGCGCTTTCCGTTGAGGAAGGCCCCCTTCCCCGCCTCCGCCCAGAAGAGCTCGCGGCGCACCGGGTCGAGTATTCCCGCCATCAGCGGCGAGCCTCGCCGCAGGAGAGCGATGGAGACGCAGAAGGCCGGGAAGCCGTGGGCGTAGTTCGTGGTCCCGTCCAAGGGGTCTATCACCCAGGAGAAATCCGAGCCGCTTTCGCGCGGGGCCCGTTCCTCGGTCAGAAAATCATGGTCCGGGAAGCGGTCGAGCACGATGTCCAGGATGCGCTGCTCGCTGGCATGGTCGGCCGCGGTGACGAGGTTCGCCTTCCCCTTGTAGCGCATCTTCACCTTGCCGAATTTGTCCATGAGCACTCGTCCGCTTTCCCGCAGGGCCCGCAGGAGCGTCCGGCGCAGGTCGGAGGCCGGCGGGGAGGAGCGGCGGATGGCCCGGACCAGGCCTTCGGAAGTGTAGGGGGAGGCCTCGGCCGAGGGCTCCACCCCTCGCCGGCGCAGAGCCGCCGAGGTGATGGGTCCGATGCTGGCGGCGCGCAAGGGCGCGCCGTACCCGGAGCGCGGTCGTGCTCCTCTCGCGAAGTGTGCGGCGCGCAAGGGCGCGCCGAATAAGCGTGCCGCTCCCCCCCCGGCGGCCCGGAAGAAATGGTCGACGGTGGAAGCCGAGGTGAAGGTCACCCAGTCCGTCCCCTTGGCGAGCGCGGTTCGGATGAGGCGGGCTCCCCGGGGGTCCGGGACCGTCCGGTAGGCTTTCACGACTCGCACCCGGGCCCCGGCGCGCCGGAGCATCCGGGGGAGGATCTCGCGGGCCTTCTCGGCCCGCGGGATGAGGATGTCACTCCCCCGTACGCTCCCCATGGCCTTGGCTAAAGCCGAGGCTTCGTGCACCGCGGGCACCTCGGCGGCCCGCCAGCCGTGCCCGCGCAGGGCCTTGGCCGTGGCCGGGCCGATGGCGCAGAGCCTCGGGGGCGGGTCCGGTTCGCGGCCCAGGACTTTCCGGGCCCGGAAAAAGAAGCTCTCGACCCCGTTGGCGCTGGTGAATACGAGGATCGCGTATCGTGAAAGCCCCGGGAGGGCGCGGTCCAGTCCCTGCCAACTGGAGGGCGGTACGGTGCGGATGACCGGAGCGGCCAAGACCCGTGCCCCCAGGCGCTCCAGCCGGGCCGAGATGCCGGCGCTCTGGCTCCTAGGACGGGTGAGGAGGATGGTCTGTCCCTGGAGAGGTCTCACTGAGCGTGATTATATGATATAGTGCGGACGCTTCGATGGCACTCGGCTGGTTCAAGAAGAAGGACGGCAAGTCGTCGGCCGTTCCCTCCGGTCCCAAAGTCCCGACCCTTTCTCCCCCTTCCAAAGGAGTGCGAGTGGGGGACCTCCTGACGGAGGATTCCATCGTCGTCTTCCCCCCCGGACAGAGCAAGGACCAGGTCCTTTCCATCCTGGTCGAGCGCATTTGCCGACAACGCAAGCTGGGCGACGCCGCCCGTTTCCTGGAGAAGGTCCTGGAGCGCGAGCAAGGCATCAGCACCACCCTGGACACGGGCCTGGCCGTCCCCCACGCCCGCGTGGAGGGCCTCGACTCCATCGCGGCGATACTGGGAGTGCTCCAGCAGGGCTTCGAGGACCCCAAACAGCCCGACCTGCTCATACGGGCGGTATTCCTGTTCTTCTCGCCCGCCCGCCAAGAGCTCTTCACCCGGCATCTCCACCTGCTCCGGGGCGCTTCCGCCCTCTTCCAGCCGGCCCTCCTGGAGGAGGCCGCGCGTTGTTCCTCCCCCGCGGAGGTGCTCAAGCTCATCAAGTCCAAGGAGAAACCGTGATCCTGCGCATCACCAAGCACGGAGAACCCGTCCTCAAGAAGCCGACCGCGCCGGTCGACCTCGAATCCCTCCGAAAGGAACTGCCCAAGCTCCTGCGCAACATGTGGGCGACCATGTACGCGGCGCGCGGCGTCGGGCTCGCCGCCCCGCAGATAGGGCTCTCCCTGAGGCTGGCGGTCATCGACGTCAAGCCCGAGGGGAAGTCCGAGCGGCTCGTCCTCATCAACCCCGAGATCGTCTCCAAGGAAGGCGCCCTGCTCGAGGAGGAAGGCTGTCTTTCCGTCCCCGGGCTATACGCCAAGGTCAAGCGCTTCGCGCGCGTGCGGGTGAAGGCGCTCGACGCCCGCGGGCGGGTCTGGGAGCGCACGGGGACCGGCCTCTTGGCGCGCGCCTTCCAGCACGAGACAGACCACCTCGACGGCAAGCTTTTCCTCGACAGGCTGGACCTCGTCTCCCGCCTGAAAGCCGCCTCTTTCCTCAAGGACCTCAAGAAGACCTGGGGATGAGGCTGCTCTTCTTCGGCTCTCCGGAAGCGGCGGTCCCCTTCCTGGAAGAGTGCGGCCGACCCCCCCATCAAGTCCTATCCGTCGTGACCCGCCCCGACCGGCCCTCCGGCAGGGGGCTCGCGCCCAAGGCCCCGGCCGTCAAGGCCGCGGCCCTCCGCCTGGGCTTGAGCGTGCTCCAGCCGGAGGATCCCTCCTCCGTCGCCGGCGTCCTGAAGGCTTTGGGCGCGGACATGGCCGTGGTCGTGGCCTATGGGAAGATCCTCGAGCCGGAGCTGCTTGGAGCCTCGCGCCTGGGGTCCCTCAACGTCCATTTCTCGCTCTTGCCGCGCTGCCGCGGAGCCGCTCCCGTGGCGTGGACTCTCCTGCGCGGCGAAAAGCTCGGCGGAGTGTCCCTGTTCTGGCTCGATGCGGGGATGGACACGGGCCCGCTCCAGCGCGCCGCCCCGGAGGAGGTCAGGCCGGAGGACGACGCGCTCACGCTCATGGGAAGGCTCGTCTCCAAGGGAGTGCTCGAACTGCGCGCGGCCCTCCGGGACATCGAGGCCGGGCGCGTGCGCCGCGAGCCCCAGAAGGGCGAGCCGACGCTCGCCCCAAAGCTGAAGGCTTCGGACGCGCGCCTGGGCTTCGATCGCGGCGCGCGGGAACTGCACGACCGGGTGCGCGCTTTGCGCGCGGGACCCAGGGCATACCTGGAGTTGAAGGTTCCAGGGAAGGATGGGAAGCCGAGGGTCACGGTACTGAGGACGGCGATGGAGATTCCCGAGAATGGGCCGGCCGACGCCGGCCAGCCCGTCCCCGGCAGGATCCGCCGCATTGTCCCCTCCGGCGGGTTTTTGGTAGAATGCGGGTCCGGCCTGCTGTGGGTCCTGGAAGTCCAGCCTGAAGGGAAAAAACCGGTTTCCGGAGCGGATTTTCTCAACGGCCTGCGGATCAGGCCCGGAGAGCGACTGGAGGCTTTTCAGCGATGAAGCCGGACCAAGTGGGTTGGCTGGGCTATGCGCTGGCGGGGATATTCCTCGTCGCTCTGGCCGTGCCGGTCTTCCGTTGGGGCCTGGAGGGCGCGGTCCATAACCGCAAGATCGAGGTGGTCCCGGATCTGAAGAACAAATCCATCCATGGCGCGCTCAATATGCTGGCTCCCCTGGGCCTGCCGGTGCTGAAGGAAGGGGAGGAGTTCAACGCCGGCATCCCCATCGGCTCCATCCTCCGCCAGCGTCCGCCGGCGGGGACGAAGGTCCGCGAGGGCAAGACGGTGCGCGTGGTCCTCAGTCAGGGCGGAGAGACGGTATTCACCCCTTCCATCGCCGGGCTCCCCTTGCGCAACGCGGAGATGCTCCTGCGCCAGAACCAACTCGTGCTGGGCGAGGTCACCGAGGCCAATTCCCTGAGGCTCGACAAGGGCTTGGTGCTCTCCCAGGACCCGAAGGCCGAGGCCAGCGTGGAGAAGAACATGCTCGTCAACGTGGTCGTCTCCGGCGGCCCGCCCCCGGAGGGGATACTCCTCATGCCCGATTTCCTGCGCAAGAACTCGGCCGAGGCCTCGCAATGGGCCGCCGAGAACGGGGTGGAGCTCGTGCTGGTCAAGGACGCGGGCTCGCTCTTCCCCTATGGGACCATCCTGGAGCAGGACCCGGCGTTGGATTCGGTGGTGTCCGAGGGCGCGAAAGTGAAGGTGACCATCAGCGCCAAGGCCGGGGGTAAGAGCGAGACGGCCTCCGCCACGCTCCACTATCAGGTCCCCCAGGGCTCCTCGGAGAGCTTGGTGCGCATCATGCTGGTGGACCAGCACGGGGAACGCGAGCTTTTCAACGGGCTCCGGTCTCCGGGGGCCAAGCTCGACCTGGCCGTTCCCGCCGCGGGGCGCGCCCGGGTGAAGATCTTCCTCAACGGCATCCTCGTCGAGGAGCGGAACATCTGATGAGGCCCCTTCCCGATGGCCGCGTGCGGATAGTCCCCTCCCTGCTCGCCGCGGACTTCGGGGCTCTGCGCGCCGATCTCAAGAGGGCGGGCGGGAGCGGTCCGTGCTGGGCGTCCGTGGACGTGATGGACGGGCATTTCGTCCCGAACCTCAGCTTCGGGCCGGACCATGTCCGCGCCTTGCGCGGGTCCGGGGAGGGGATGCTCCTCGACGCGCATCTGATGGTGAGCGATCCCGCGGCGTATGGGCCGATGTTCGCCGAGGCCGGAGCGGATTGGGTGGTATTCCATCTGGAAGCCTGCCGCAGGCCCCGCGCGCTGATCAAGACCC
>CAYWAR010000222.1:0-4989 GCA_964455765.1 uncultured Elusimicrobia bacterium | reverse complement strand
GATCGTCCCGATGTTGACGTGCGGCTTCTTGCGCTCAAATTTCGATTTGGACATGGCTAAGCTCCTTGGTCTAAGGTCTTCCTATCGTACTAAATTTCAGCGGCTCCGAAATCAGGCGAAAAACATCTCAAAACGGTTAGCTGGGGAAGGGGATTGAACCCTCGACCTTCTCCTTACCATGGAGATGCTCTACCACTGAGCTACCCCAGCATCTGTCGAGCCCGGCCTTCCTGCCGGGGGTTTCGTTCCGCTCCGCGGAACATCCCCCTCGCTTCGAAAAGTGCCGCTCCGCTCGGCTCTCCACAAGGGGAACCCAGGTTCCCCGTTTCGTCGTCGCTCGCCTTTCGCGTTTCGCGCGACGGCTCGCTGAACCCCTCCTGAGCGGAATCCCGAAGGGCCGACCTATCAATACGGAGCGGGCGATGGGAATCGAACCCACGTGACCAGCTTGGAAGGCTGGCGTTCTACCATTGAACTACGCCCGCAGACTAAGACGACGCCGGATCCTCCCGAAAAAGCTCGAAAACCATGGATGATTCCGGAAGGGTACGACGCCGTACTGGATGGATTTTAGCGAATGCCCGGGCCCGTGTCAATGAGCACGGACAGGGCCTTGGCCGCGCTCTCGCGCACCGAGAGGTCCATCCAGGCGGAAAGTTCGGAGGCTTCCGGATTAACCTCCGCCAGCAAGGCGCCGGCTTTCTTGGCTTCCCGGGCGAGCGAGGCGGCGGGCTCCACCGCTCCCGAGGTCCCCACGACCAGGAAGAGCTCCGCGTCCCGGGCCGCGCGCAGGGCCTTGACGAAGGTGCCTTGGGGGAGCGGCTCTCCGAACCAGACCACGTCGGGCCTGAGCAGGGCCCCGCAGGTCCGGCAGTGCGGGGGGACTTCCTCCAAGGGGGTCTTCTCCTCCTCGGAATATCTCCCGCAGCCCAGACAGAGCGCGCGGAATATGTCCCCGTGGAGCGCCAGGACTCTCCGGCTCCCCGAGCGCCGGTGCAGGCCGTCGACGTTCTGGGTGATGAGCCAGAAATCAGGGATGCGGGCTTCCATGGCGGCCAGCGCCTTATGCGCCGCGTTGGGCGCGGCCTTGGCGATGAGCCCCCGCCGCCAGTCATACCAGCGCCAGACGAGCTCCGGGTCCTCGTGGAAGGCCCGCGCCGTGGCCAGGTCCTCGGGACGATGATCGTTCCAAAGACCGCCCTTCCCCCGGAATGTCGGGATGCCGCTCTCGGCCGAGACTCCGGCGCCAGTGAGGACGCGCACCCGGCGGCTTCCGTCCAGGTAGGGCCTGAGCCGGGCGAATTCCTTATCCATAGGGCTATTTTAGTATACTGGGGACCCTTGGGCGGTTAGCTCAGCGGTAGAGCACTGTCCTCACACGACAGGGGCCACAGGTTCAAATCCTGTACCGCCCACCACTCCTCAGACGCCTCCGCGCGGTCCGCGGGGGCGTCTATTCTTCCCGGGAATGGAGAAGAGTCCGCAGGTCCGCCTCTTTGAGCGCGGAGAGATGATGCCGGAACCGGATGCGCCCCTTCCGGTCGAGGATGAAGAAATTATGCAGGGGGCATGTGCCGGCCGGATGGGCCAGGCCCAGCCGTTTGCCCACGATGTCCTCCGGGTCCAGCAGAAGGGGAAAACCCAGGGTCCCTCCCACCCGCCTCGAAAGCGGGTCTTCGGGCGGGAGGATGCTGACGGCGAGCACGCGCAAGCGCTCTCCCGCCTCGCGGCGAAGCTCGCCGAGCAGCGGCGCGCGGGCGAGGCAGTCCTTGCAGAGATTGGTGAACCACAGGGCCGTGTGCCGGGCCGCGGTCGGGTCCGAGAGTCCGTAGGCCTTCCCCTCGGCGTCCTTTAGGCTGAAATCCGGGAAAAACTCTCCGACTTGGAGCCCGCCGGCGAAGGCGGAACGGAACTTCCAGGTCGGCCGCCACCACCACAAGAGCGCCTTTTCAAGCAGGATTGGGACCTTCATGGAAAATTAATACCATATTTCAAATGAGCCTCTTCTGGGCCGCGCTCATCCCGGCGGCGGCATTCCTCGCCGCGTTCTTCCTCTATGGACGGCGCCTCGTTCCCCTCTTCGGTCTCGACGACTCCCGCCCCACCCCCGCCGTCCGGCTCGACGACGGCGAGGATTTCGTGCCCGCGCGCGCGCCTGTGCTCCTGGGCCAGCACTTCGCGGCCATCGCCGCGGTCGGCCCCATCGCCGGACCCATCATCGCCGGCGCCCAGTACGGCTGGCTGCCCGGGCTCTTCTGGATCACGGCCGGAGCGGTGTTCATCGGCGGGGTCCATGACTTCGCCGCGCTCGCCCTCTCGGTGCGCCACGGGGCCCGCTCCATCGGCTCGGTGTTCGGCGAACTGCTCGGCGCGCGAGCCTCCCGCATCTTCTCCGCGTTCATCTGGCTGAGCCTCCTCTATGTCATCGTGGTCTTCACCGACCTGACCTCCTCGGCTTTCGTCAGCCGCCCAGAGTTGGGCGCCGCGAATTTCGGCCCCGGGGTGGCGACCTCGTCCCTCCTCTATCTGGGCCTGGCTCTCGTCCTGGGCCTGGTCTGGAGGAAGACCAAGACCCCTCTGTGGCTGAGCACCGCGATATTCGTCCCCCTGGTGCTCGCCGCCGTCTGGCTCGGGCCTAGGATGCCGCTCGCCTTCCCCGGACCCGTCGAGACCCAGCAGAAACTCTGGGATGTCCTCATCCTCGCCTACTGCTGCGCGGCCTCGCTCTTGCCCATGTGGCTGCTCCTTCAGCCGCGCGGCTACCTGGGCGGGTTCATCCTATACGCCACCTTCGCGGCCGGCGTAGTCGGCTTGCTCTTCGGCCGGGCGCCCATCGCCCTTCCCGCCGCGGCGCCGGCCTCCGGAGCGTCCCCTCTTCCTCTCTTCCCCCTGCTGTTCACGACCATCGCCTGCGGAGCCTGTTCGGGCTTCCACGGCCTGGTCGCCTCGGGCACCACTTCCAAGCAACTCGCCAAGGAGAGCGACGCCTGCGCCGTGGGCTACGGCGGGATGCTGCTCGAGGGCCTGGTCGCGGTCATCGCCCTGGCCACGGTGATGGTGCTCGCGCCCGGGAGCCCCGCGCTGGGCCTGGGGCCCGACGAGATCTACGCGCGCGGCCTCGCCCATTTCCTCGAGCCCTTGGGCATCCCATTCGCCGCCGGGGTGGTCTTCAGCAAGCTGGCCTTCGCGACCTTCATCTACGACACCCTGGACGTGGCCGCGCGCCTGGGACGCTATGTCCTGCAGGAGAACCTCGGCCTCACCGGACGCCGGGGAGCGCTCGTCGCGACCTTATCGACGGCGGCCGTGCCTCTGGCCGCGGTCTTCATGACCTGGACGGACGCCTCGGGCCGCTCGCTCCCTCTCTGGAAGGTCTTCTGGCCGGCGTTCGGAGCGTCCAACCAGCTCCTGGCCGCGATGACGCTCTGCGGGGTGAGCGTGTGGCTCTACCGGGAGGGACGGTCTTGGTGGGTGACGGGGATCCCGGCGGTCTTCCTGTGCGCGGTGACCCTGGCCTCGCTCTGCCTCATCGCAAGGCCCTGGCTCCTCTCCCTCTTCTCCGGGACGGCCCGCCTCGATCCCGTGGGGGCCACGGCCGTGCTGCTCATCGCACTCGCGCTCTCCTTCCTGGCCGAGACCGCCGCCGCGCTCAAGCGCCCGCCTATCCCTCCTCTTTGAGCTCGACTCTAGCGTAGCGGCCCGAGGCGGGGGGGTTGTCGTTGAGGTTCAGGCGGGGATTGTTCCGGATCATGAGCGCGCCCGCGATGTCCTTGAGGTCGTCGGGAGAATCCCCGTCCGACCATTCGACGAAGTCGAAATAGACGTCCTTGTTCGCCCCCTGCAGGTCCTCGAGCGTGGGCCGCAGATTCCCCATCATGTGCGCGCCCAGGGCGTCGTACACGGTCCCCGTCGAGGCGAGGCCGACGAAGAGTATCTGGGGCTCCATCTTGGCGTTGAAGGCGACGAACTCATAGACGCCCGGCTTGCGCGGGGCGTGGTTGGGAAGCGCGTCCGGCTTGAAGCGGTAGCAGCGCTCCGACATCCGGATGCGGAAAGTCCTCTCGCCCTTGCCCGCCGCCGCGCCGGGGGCGCCCGAGGAGCGCCGCCAGACCGAGCGCCCGACGAAGAAGGGGCCCATCGATTGGATGTAGCGCGAGGTCTGCCGCGTCTTGCGCATCGTTTCCACGAGGGCGGAGAGGGGGTGGAGCTCGCGGCCCACCAGGCCGATGATGAAATCGTTGTCGCGCGGGTCGAGGCCGTGGCAGGCGAGCCTCACGTCGGAGCCCAGGTCGGCCTCGCCGAAGGCGTGGCCGATCATCCCGTGCTCGCGGAGCATCGCTTTCTGCTCGTCGGCCGGAAGCCGCGAGAACTCGCCGGTCCTGCGCAGCGGGTACCAGACCGCCCACGGCCGGTCCGGGTCGCAAGTCACGCGCCGCGGGCGCTCGAGGAGCCAGTCCTCCAGGTTCGGCTCATGCCCGAGGGCGTAGGTGCGTCCGAGCATCGAGAACTCGGGTTTGTGGGTCAGGGCCGCGAACGGCTCGCGCTGGAGCATGGGCCGGATCGTGTCCAGGAAGCGGGCCGGCGCCTCGCTGAAGGAGAGGAGCCCTATCCCCCGGGGATCGTGGAGGTCCTCGTAGAGCACCCCGTCGAAACCCGTCCCCTCCAGAGCGCGGCCGAGGGCGGAGGCGTCCTCGCAGCCGCCGAAAGCCGAGAACTTCACGAAGAGCCTGCGGTCCAAGGCTTGCCGCACCCCGTCCTTGGGGGCGCCTTTCTCGCGCAAGTCGGGCTTGCCCTCGCTCAGAGCCATGAACGAGGCCAAGGGGCTAACGGTCGCAGCGCCTTGGGGAGCAGGGGAAGAGAGCTTATCCACGGAGCTCGCCGTGGGCTCGGTCGGGGTCTCCGGCTTAGTCGAGGAATGCGGGGTCATCGGGTCTCCATCCATCAATTCTTATAGGGCGCGGCCAGAAGGCAGAGCCAGCCCGCCAGGAA
>CAYWAR010000221.1:0-4998 GCA_964455765.1 uncultured Elusimicrobia bacterium | reverse complement strand
TCATCGACAACGTGCCGGCCGAGGACGCGGAACGCGAGAGGCTCGGCGACTCCGTGGAGATCGCCCTCAAGGAGTCCGGCGGACTCGTGCAGGTGGAGCCCGCCGATGCCGCGGGCGGCGGGGTCCTCTATTCGGAGCGCCATTCCTGCGCGGAGTGCGGCACGAGCCTCAGCGAGCTCGAGCCGCGCCTCTTCTCCTTCAACTCGCCCTACGGTGCCTGCCCGGGCTGCGACGGCCTGGGAGTCAACACCCTCGTCGACGTGGACTTGGTGGTCCCCGACCCCTCCCTCTCCGTCTCCGAGGGGGCGCTCGCCGCCTGGTCCGACCCGGTGACCACGCGGACCCATCGCTGGAAGCGCTCCTGGTCCGGTTATTACGACGAGATACTCGAGCAGGTGTGCCGCGGACAGAAGATCCCCATGGGCCGGCCTTTCCGGACGCTCACGGCCGGGCAGAAGGAGATCCTGCTCAACGGGGGCGGCAGCTACAAGGTCCATTGGGCGAAGAACCGCTCCGAGTTCGAGGGCGTGGTCAAGAACCTCGAGCGCCGGCTGCGCGAGACGGAGTCCGATTTCGTCAAGGAGGAGATCGCCCGCCGCTTCATGCGGGAGATCGTCTGCTCCCGCTGCCGCGGGGCCCGGCTCAAGGAGGAGGCCCTCCACGTCCAGGTCGGCGGGCGCTCCATCGTGGAGCTCACCCGGATGTCGGTGGAGCAGGCCCGGGCCTTCCTGGCCGCCCTCGAGCTCCCTCCCAAGGAGCGGCAGATCGCGCGCGCGGTGCTCAAGGAGATACTCTCCCGCCTGGAGTTCCTGCGCGACGTGGGCCTGGACTACCTCACTCTCGACCGCCGCTCCGAGACCCTGGCCGGAGGCGAGGCCCAGCGCATCCATCTGGCCACGCAGATCGGCTCGCGGCTGACCGGCGTCCTCTACGTGCTCGACGAGCCCTCCATCGGGCTCCACCCCCGCGACAACACCCGGCTCCTCACGACCCTCCAGGCCCTGCGCGACCTCGGCAACACCCTGGTCGTCGTGGAGCACGACCGGGAGACGATCCGCGCCGCGGACTGGATCGTGGACCTGGGGCCGGGCGCCGGGGTGCATGGCGGAGAGGTCGTGCACTCGGGCCCGCTCAAGGACCTCCTGCTCAACCCCCGCTCCCTGACGGCCAAGTACCTCACCGGAGAGCTGAAGATCACCCCTCCCCGCGAGTCCCGGCGGAAAGCGAAGGGTTGGCTGCGGGTCAAAGGGGCCGGGCAGTTCAACCTCAAGGACATCGACGTGGACCTGCCCCTGGGCTGCCTGATCTGCGTGAGCGGGGTGTCGGGGTCCGGCAAATCCACCCTGGTGCACGAGGTGCTCTACAAGGCCTTGGCCCGGCGCCTGCACGAGGCCAAGGAGGAGCCCGGGAAGCACCGCGCCATCGAGGGGGCGGAGAAGATCGACAAGGTCATCGTCGTGGACCAGAGCCCCATCGGGCGCACGCCCCGTTCCAACCCGGCCACCTACACGGGCTTCTTCTCCCACATCCGCGACCTCTTCGCCGAGGTCCCCGAGTCCCGGCGGCGCGGCTACAAGCCGGGCCGCTTCTCCTTCAACGTGAAGGGAGGCCGCTGCGAAAGCTGCAAGGGGGAAGGCACCCTGCGCATTCAGATGCAGTTCCTGCCCGACGTCTTCGTCAAATGCGAGGAGTGCGAGGGCGCCCGCTTCAATCAGGACACGCTCCAGGCGCGCTACAAGGGGAAGAGCATCTCCGAGGTCCTGTCCATGACGGTGGAGGAGGGAAGGGACTTCTTCTCCGCGGTCCCCTCCATCGAGCGGGGACTGCGCATCCTGCTGGACGTGGGCCTGGGCTACGTCCAGATCGGCCAGGCCGCGACGACGCTCTCGGGCGGGGAAGCCCAGCGCGTCAAGCTCGCCGCCGAGCTGGGGCGCCGCTCCACGGGCAGGACGCTCTACCTGCTCGACGAGCCGACCACGGGCCTGCACTTCCACGACACGGCCAAGCTCCTCGACGTGCTCCACCGCCTCGTCGACGCCGGGAACACGGTGCTCGTCATCGAGCACAACCTCGACGTCGTCAAGACCGCGGATTGGATCGTGGACCTGGGCCCCGAAGGCGGAGACCGGGGGGGCCGGGTGGTGGCGGCGGGCACCCCCGAAGAGGTCGCCGCCCACCCCGCCTCCCACACCGGCCGCTACCTCCGCGCCGAACCCCAGCCGTCTTCTTCGTCGGAAGAGAAGAAGCAGATCCGCTGATCTCGACAAAACGCATGCGTTTTGTCGAGATCAGCGCCCAGTGAGTTCGGCGGGGTTGAAGTTGCGGTAGCGGACCTTCGTCATGCCGCGGCGCGGCTCCTCGGGCTCCTCCCCTTCGGGCGCCGCGCTCGCCGAGACGCGCGGACGGAGCTTCTCGCGCATCTCGGGCATGTTCATCCAGCGGCGCCAGGCGCCTTCGAAGCGGTCGAGGGAGGGATAGCGGTAGGCCATCCACAGGGCCTGCTGGAGGTCCCTTCCCTTGCTCAAGTGGGAGCAGAAATTGAAGAACTGCATCCTCGAGTGCTTCCGATAGAGGAAATGCACCATGGAGTACGCCTGCACGTACCACCGGGCGACCTGATCCCTCTCCCTCATGTGCTTCATGGGGGACTGCTTGACGAATTCGGCGAAGGGCTGGGCCTTCCCTCCGAGCTGGCCCATGGCCTGATACCAGTCCGACTCCGTGGCCTCCGCCGGAGGGGTCTCCTCCAGCATGGAGAGGCCCTCGTTGATCCAGGTGGGCGGGTCCCGGCGGGCGTCCTGCCAGTAGCTCTCGAAGAGCAGGTGCGTCATCTCGTGGGCGAGGATCTCGGTGAGCTTGCGCCGCCCTTTCTGCTCGAAGCTCACGATGATCTTGCGGTCCAGGAAGGCGATGCCGTCCGACCAGGACGGAGGGTTGAACTCCTTCGGGTTCAGATAGGTGTTGCGGCTCCGGTAGATGTAGACCTTGACCTTCTCCTTCTCCATCCAGGGCGCGAACATGGAGAGGTCCAGGCGGAGCCTGCCGTAGAGCTTTTCCAGGCCCAGGACGACCCCCGGGGGGGCGAAAGGCGCCTCGTGGTAGACCAGGAAATGCGGGGAGGTGGTGGTCTTCCACTCGGTCCGGTCCGGACCCTCCTCGCAGGAGCCCCGCGCCGCCGTCCCCAGGAGAACACTCGCCAAGAGGGTGAGCATGGGGCGGCGCATGGTCGTAGTGTAACAGGAGAAACCCGGATTCGCCAGTGTTTTTTTGGTAAAATAAGAGTTCTCGTGGACACGCTGCGCACGCTCTTCCTAAATCCCCCGTCGGTCGAAGGCTTCGACGGAGGCGCCGGCTCCCGCTATCAGGCCCGCCGGGAGGTGCGTTCCTTCTGGTATCCGACCTGGCTGGCCCAAGCCGCAGCCCTGGTCCCCAACGGCAAGCTCATCGACGCGCCCGCCGACGGCATCGCCCTTCCCGAAGCCGTGCTCATGGCCAAGGGTTTCGACCTCTGCATCCTGCACACCTCCACCCCCTCCTTCGCCGGCGACGCCGCGGTCGCGGCCAGGCTCAAGGAGGAATACCCCCGCATGAAGATCGGCCTGGTGGGAGCCCATGTCGCCGTGCTCCCGGAGGAATCCCTGCGGGCGGCCCCGGCCGCGGACTTCGTCGCGCGGGAGGAGTTCGATTTCACCCTGCGGGAGATCGCCCAGGGGCTCCCCTTCCCGGAGGTGGACGGCATCTCCTATCGGGAGAACGGCTTCGTGCGCCACAACCGCGACCGGACGCCCATCTCGGACATGGACGCCCTCCCCGACGTCCTCGACGTATATAAAAGGGACCTCACCGTCGAGAACTACGCCATCGGCTATCTCCTCCACCCCTATGTCTCCCTCTACACCGGCCGGGGCTGTCCGGCCCGCTGCACTTTCTGCCTTTGGCCCCAGACCGTGGGCGGGCATACGTACCGCACGCGCAGCCCGCGGCGGGTCATCGAGGACATGGCCAAGGCGAAGTCCCTTTTCCCGCAGGCCAAGGAGTTCTTCTTCGACGACGACACCTTCACCGCCGACCTCCCCCGCGCCCTGGAGATCGCCAAGGGGCTGGGAAAGCTCGGGGTGGCCTGGTCCTGCAACTCCCGGGCGAACGTGCCGGCCGGGGCCATCCGCGCCTTCAAGGACAACGGGCTCCGCCTCTTCCTGGTCGGGTATGAATCCGGGGACCAGAAGATCCTCAATAACATCAAGAAGGGGGTCCGTTTGGACATCGCCCGCAGGTTCACGCGCGACTGCCGCGAGGCCGGCGTCAAGATCCACGGGACTTTTATCCTGGGACTTCCGGGCGAGACCCGCCGCACCGTGGAGGAGACCATCCGCTTCGCCTGCGAGCTCGACGTCGACACCATCCAAGTCTCCCTCGCCGCCCCCTACCCGGGAACGGAGCTCCATCGGCAAGCCTCCCACAACGGCTGGCTCGCCCGGCCCGAGCCCGGCGCCCTCCTGCGCCCGGACGGCACCCAGGACTCGACGCTGGGCTACCCGGACCTCCCGGCCCCGGAGATCGCAGGCGCGCTCAAGCGCATGTACGCGCGCTTCTATTTCAGGCCCAAGCCCATGGCCCGAATCCTGGCGGCCATGGCCAGGGACCCCGGGGAACGCGTCAGGCGCCTGCGCGAGGGAGCCGAGTTCCTGCGCTTCCTCTTCGCCCGCTCCGGCGAGGCTCCCCGCCCTCGCGGCGGCGAGCCCCTCCCCCGCGAGGAGGCCGTCGGGGTCTGATGGAGGGATTCCTGCCGGTCTTAGACGCCCTCCGGGAAGCCTTCGGGCAGGCTCTGTACGCCGGAGCGGTGGTCTGCGGGATCTTCTCGGCGCTCTTCGCGATCGTCTCGGCGGTCTGCGCGCAAATGTTCTGGGGGAAGGAAGATCCTAATAAACGGCAACACCCCCCCGGACGCGCCGTCCCCCCCGCGGGCCTTCGTGATCCAATGCGCGGCGGCGGCGGCTT
>CAYWAR010000220.1:0-5004 GCA_964455765.1 uncultured Elusimicrobia bacterium | reverse complement strand
GCGCCTCCGTGACCGCCCTGGACTCGGATGAAAGCTGCATCGACGCCCTCCATGGCCGCGCGGATCGAGAGGGCCTCAAGATCCTTCCTCTGGTGGCCGACGTTTTGAATCCGACTCCCGCTTTCGGGTCCATGTCCGATCAGTTCCCCTCCATGCTGGAGAGGCTCGAGGCCGATTGCGTCCTTTGCCTCGGACTCATGCACCACCTGCATGTCGCGGGCGGCCAATCGTTTTCCCGCATAGCCGCTCTTCTCTCCAGGCTCGGCAGATACTCCGCGGTGTTCGAGTTCATCGCGGCCGACGACGCGAATATCTGGCTCCTGCATCACGGCAAGGACATCCGATATTCCATGGAGGATGCGACCCGGGCCTTGGCCGCTCATTTCAAATTAGAGATCCTGGACTCGGACCGGCCGACCCGGAAACTCGTCCTCTGCCGCCGCTGACATGCGCTCCGCGCTCGAATCCCTGCTTCACACGGCGTCGTTGACCTTCCTCCTGGCCCTCCTCGCGGCCGCGGTGTTTTTCGGAGCGTCCCAGGATGCCCTATTCTTCGGTTCCGACTTAGGGAGTCTGTTGGGATTCATGGCGTCCTTGGCGGTCATTGCATCCCTATGCGCGGCCGTCGCCGGAGCCCTTCTTTGGCTCGCGTCGGGCCGGCCCTCCTCGCGGCGAGTCCGGGCGCTCTTGTCCCTTCTCATCTTCTCGCTTCTCCAGGCCGGATTCGTCAACTTTCTGCTCCAGTTGTTTTTCACGGTCTCCTCGCCGCTCCTCTATTGGACCCTGCTTCTGTCTTTTTGGGGGACCTTCTTCTGGGCCGCGGCGCGCTCCGCGAAACAGGAGGAGCTTCTGTCCGCCACAAGCCGCCTGGCCGCCGTGAGCGTCTTCCTGGCGGTCTGCGTCTTCGCGTTGAACGGGCTTTCCGGCATCGTCCGGGGCCCGGTCTCCCGGGGCCCCAACGTGATCCTGATCGTATTGGACGGCATGAGCATGAAGCCCTTCCTCGATCGCCGGCACCCCGCGAGCGTTTCGGCGCGTGCCTTGGCCCAAGAAGGGCGTTTCTTCAGCCAAGTGAGGACGAACAAAGTGTGGACCGCCGGCTATTTCCCGACGCTTTATTCCGGCCGCAAGGATGGCCGCGCCCACGAGAGGAACTTGTGGACCGTTCTCCAGGGAGCCGGCGTCAAGACCATGTGGATCTCTTTCCACAACGACGGCCTGCCCGACGCCCATCAGTTCCCATACCGAGGGCTCCGCTCGACTTTCCTGACCCAGCACACCGCCCGGCTGGGGCGGCTCTTCGGTCTGCCGCACAATCTCTTCCTGTATACCCGCCCCGGCTACCGGGGCAGGAACATGGGCCGGCGGGAGGAGGCGCTGGCGCGGTTCTTTTTCGCATCCTCGAAGCCGGTGAGCCTTCTGGGAGAACTCGTCCCGGCCGAGGTCGAGCGCCTCAGGAAAGGGCGATTCCCCTTTTTCCTACTGGTCCACGCGGACGTCTCGGCCGGGGAGGCCGGGCAGGCGGGGATCTGGGAGGCCGGAAGCGGGGATGAGTCGAGCGGCGAGCGGAAGGAATTGGTCGACTCGGATTACGCCTATGGCCCGGAGCGCCGTGAATTCGTCTCCCGGCTCAAGGACCGGTATGAGCGGTCTCTCGATCTGGGTCTAAAGGCCGCGCGCGCGTTCCGGCGGCGCTATCATGACTCCGGGTGGGACAAGGACACGCTGCTGATCCTCACGGCGGACCACGGGACCATGTTCTCGGGAGGGCGGATCTGGTACGGGTTCCATCCGGATGAGGAAGTCGCGCGAGTGCCCCTCCTGCTGTTCGGAAAAGGCCTCTCGGGGGAAGACGGGCGCCTGGCCGAAACGATAGACATCACCCAGACCCTGCTCTCCGTCTTCGGCATCCGGGAACGCTTCGCGCCTGGAGCGATCTCCTTGCTCGATGAGCGGGCCCGAAAGCCGTTGGTTACGACGCTCACCCGGCCCTCCTCCGTCAGGCCCGAGTTCTTTCTGACCGTCTACGCCCCCGGCTCCCGACATCGGCTCAATCTGGCCGACCGGGCTCCGGGCAAGACCCCTTTCCCATTCGATTCGCGCGCCATCCTGTCGGACTACGGCATCAAGTAACGGGCGTAAGCGCCGCGCGCTTCCTGATCCCGGAGAGGAGGGCCGCTCCGGAGCGGGCCGAGTCCATCGCCGCGAACACCGTATCATCGCCGGCCACGGTCCCGACCAAGCCCTCGATCCCCGCGTAGTCAAGAGCGCGCGCGACTCCCTGCGCGGTCCCTGCGTCGCAGCGGATGATGACCAAGTGCGGGCCGGCGGCCGAGGCGCCGCGGACCCAGGTCCGCAGGGGCAGTTCGGGATCGGAGTGCCCGGTCCCCGCCGGGGCGGCCTGGTAGCGTCCGGCGACCTTGAGCAGGCCGAGCTCCTCCACGTCGCGGGAGATGGAGACCTGGGTGGCCCGCACCCCGCGCCGGGCCAGGGCCGAGACGATGTCCTCCTGCGTGCGCAGCTCCTCGCGCGAGAGCGCCTCCAGCAGGGCGTTCTGCCGGGTCCGTTTCGACCCCGCCGGGCGGGGCGGCTTGACCATCGTCTTCCCCATATAGTATAAATATACATCGTTATGAATAAAAAATCAACGCCCCGCAAGCCTCTCGTCGTGCTCGCCTTCAGCGGGGGGCTCGATACCTCCTTCTGCGCTCTTTGGCTCCAGAAGGAGCTCGGAGCGGAGGTGGTCACGGCCACGGTCCAGACCGGGGGCTTCGGCGCCAAGGAAGTCTCGGACATCCGGGCGCGGGCGCTTTCCCTGGGAGCCAAGGCCCATCACCTACTGGAGGGCAGGGACCGGGTCTATGAGCGCTTCGTCTCGACCCTGATCCGGGGCAATGTGCTGCGCGGGCGCGTCTACCCGCTCTCGGTGGCCGCCGAGCGCGTCGTGCAGGCGGAGATGACGGCGTCCTTGGCCCGGGAGCTCGGCGCCCAAGGCCTCTGCCACGGTTCCACGGGCGCGGGCAACGACCAATTCCGCTTCGACGGGGCCTTCCGCGCCCTGGCGCCGGAGTTGTCCGTCCATACCCCGGTCCGGGATATGGGGCTCTCCCGTGAGCAGGAGACCGAGTACCTCTCCTCCCGGGGGCACTCGGTTCCGGCCAAGACCGCCGCGTATTCGGTCAACGCCGGACTCTGGGGAACCACGATCGGAGGGAAAGAGACCCATGACCCCTGGACCGAAGTCCCCGAGGCCGCCTTCCCCTCCGCCGGGCCTCTGCCGGCGGGCCCAAGAGACCTGATCCTCGGTTTTTCCAAGGGCCTACCTGTATCCCTGGATGGAAAAGCCTTGGAAGGACCCGCCCTGGTCGAGAAGCTCAATCTCATCGGCCGTTCCTTCCGCATCGGGCGCGGCATCCATGTGGGCGACACGGTCTGCGGCATCAAGGGCCGGGTCGCTTTCGAGGCTCCCGCGCCCCTGCTCCTCATCACCGCTCACCGCGAGCTGGAGAAGCTCGTGCTGACCGGGAAGCAGGCCTTCTATAAGGATCAGGCCGCGGAGTATTACGGGCAGCTGCTCCATGAGGGCCTGGCCTTCGACCCGGCCATGGAGGACCTGGAGGCTCTCATCATCTCGAGCCAGAAGCGCGTGGACGGGGAAGCGCGCCTTCGCCTGCGCGAGGGGGGATTCGAGGTCACCGGCGTGCGCAGTCCCTTCAGCCTCATGAACGCCGGGGCCACCTATGGAGAAGGGAGCTCCCTATGGACCGGGACGGAGGCGGCGGGTTTCGCGAAACTCCACGCCCTTCCCATGGTGCTCGCGCGGAGGATGGCAAAGCGATGAAAGTCGTCTTCGACAAAGTCGCCTCCGTCACCCGGAACGCGCGCGTGGGCCGGGAGGCCCTGCTCTCCCCCGACGTCCGCGCCCAGGAGGGGGCGGTGCTCGCCGTCCGCATCCGGGGACGCAAGAGCGTCTACAACACGGTCGAGGACCTCCATGGCCGCATGACGGCCCTCAACGACGGGGACATCCTCGCCGGCGTCCTGGGCGCGCGGCGCGCCCTGCGAGGCTACGCCGGGGTGGTCCCCGAGAGCGTCAAGGTGGGCGATGAGCTCGACGTGCTCAATCTGGGCGGGGTGTTGGGCCGCTGTACCGCGGTCAACATCGAGCTGGGTCCTCCCCTCAAGGCCGAAGTGCTGGGCGCGGTGCTCTCCTTCCCGCACCTGGGGGAGCGGACCGGGGTCCCCGCCACGATCCGCGACAACGCGGTCCCCTGGGCCGATACGCTCGAACCCTCGGCCCCGGCCGTGTACGTGGCCGGAAGCTGCATGCAGGCGGGCAAGACCTCGGTGTGCTGCGAGCTCGTGCGCCACCTGGTGCGGGGAGGGCTGAAAGTCGCGGCGGCCAAGCTGACGGGAGTCTCGCTCTTGCGCGATACGCTCGGCATGATGGACCGCGGCGCTTTCAAGAGCCTGAGCTTCACGGACGCGGGAGTGGCCTCGACGAGCGAGGCCGTGGCGGTCCCGGTGTCCAAGGGCCTGCTCAACGCCCTCAACAAGGAAAGGCCCGATGTCCTGGTGGTGGAGTTGGGCGACGGCATCATGGGCGAATACGGGGTGCAGGCCATACTCTCGGACCCGGAACTGCGCGTCCCGGCCCGGGCGCATGTGCTGGAAAAGATGCTTCAGACCCTTTCCGCGCCCCGGCAGGAGCTGTCCCCCTTCGCTCCCCGGATCACGCTGATCAAGATCAACCCGGAGAAGATCGGAGAGTTGATCGGTCCAGGAGGGAAGATGATCCGAAAGATCACTCAGGAAAGCGGCGCCACCGTCGATGTGGAGGACGATGGGACCGTGACGGTGGCCTCTTCGGATGCCGCCGCGGCCCAAAAAGCGATCGACATGATCAGGGGCCTGAGCGAGGAGGCGGAGCTGGGACGCATCTATCAGGGAGTGGTCAAAAGGATCACCAACTTCGGCGCCTTCTGCGAGATCGCCCCGGGCAAG
>CAYWAR010000219.1:4784-5009 GCA_964455765.1 uncultured Elusimicrobia bacterium | reverse complement strand
TAGGGCAGGGCCTTGAAATTGGAGCGCGACCTGGCCTTTTTCGACCTCGAGGCTACGGGCACGGACCCTCTGCGCGACCGCATCGTCTCGGCGGCCGTGGTGCGCCTGACGCCCAAGGGGGAGCGCAGCCGCTGGTGCACCCTGGTCAACCCGGAGCCCGCCAGCCCCCGCGGGGCCGGGGCGGGGCGGCCGGGGGGCGGGGGGGGGGGGGGCCGGGGGGGGGCG
>CAYWAR010000219.1:0-4774 GCA_964455765.1 uncultured Elusimicrobia bacterium | reverse complement strand
CCCCCCTGCTGTTGGAGAAGCTGGACGCGGCGGATTGGGGAGGCTTCGGCGTGAGCCGCTACGACCTGCCCATGCTCGTCAACGAGTTCAAGCGGGTGGACATCCCCTTCAGCATGGAAGGGCGGCGCGTCCTGGACGCGCAGATCATCTTCCATAAGATGGAGCCCCGCAACCTCACCGCCGCCCTCAAGTTCTTCTGCGGCAAGGAGTTGAGGGATGCCCACAGCGCGGACGCGGACGCGGAGGCTTCCCTGGAGGTGTTCTTGTCCCAGGTGGAGCGTTATAAAGAGCTCCCGGCCGATCTCGAAGGGCTTGCGCGCTTCTGCGCGCCCAGCGACGCGAAGAGCGTGGACTCCGGCGGCCGCTTCGCCTGGCGCCACGGCGAGGCGGCGTTCAATTTCGGGAAGTACCGCACGCAGAGCCTGCGCGAGGTGGTGCGCTCGGACCGGGGCTACGTGGAATGGGTGGCCCGGACCAAGGACATGGGCGAGGCGGCCGACATCTGCTTCAAGGCCTTGCAGGGGACATTCCCCAAAAAACCCAATGGATGAATCCGCCCCCGCCCTCCGCCCGGCCAAGATCACCGACCGCTTCCTGGCGTATCTCATCGACCTGGCCCCTTTCTTCGCGGGGTACGCGGCGAGCCTCTACTACCTCCTCCTGACTCGGCGGCTGGAGGGCCCGGCGGATTTGAGGCAGGTCCTAACCGCATGGATCGCGCTCTATCTCCTCTATCAGGCCGTCGGGAACGCGGCCCAAGGGACGCCCGGCAAGAGGCTTTTCGGACTGCGGGTGCTCCGTCCCGACGGGACGCCGCTCGGGGCGCTCCGGGGCATGCTCCGGGCCGCGGGCTATGTCCTGAGCACGCCCCTGTTCAACCTGGGTTTCCTCTGGGCTCTATTCCAAGCCGATTCCCGCGCCTGGCACGACCTGCTGGCCGGGAGCGTGGTCGTGGAGGCCAGGGAGAAGAGTCCCTCCGCCGCTTTTCGCAACGCCGTCGCCGCTCTTCTGCTCCTGTGCCTGATCCTGGGAGGCAACGCCTGGCTCTATCTCGTGCGCCCGACCCCGGAGGACAGGGAGGCGGTGCGCAAGGCCGAGGAGGGCCTGCGGGTCTTCGCGGACATCGAGGAGCAGTGGAAGAAGTCCAAGGGCGGCTACACGGACCAACTTCAGGATCTGGCCGAGGCGAGCGGGGACGTGGCGGAGTTCAAGGAAGCGATGGGGAAGATATTCGACCCGGACGGTTTCGTGCTCCTGGCCAACAAGAACGCCTACCGCATCCGGGCCCGCGCCTTGGATCGGCGCCGCACCGAGGTGATGGTCGCCGGACCCTGAAAGCCTGTCCGAGCAATGCTCGGACAGGCTCCGCCGACATCGGAAGAGGAGGAATATGCATGGCGACCGTAAGTCGCTGTGCGTTGAGAATGGAGGCGCCCGCCGGGCGCGGCCTTGAAAACGAGCAGCGCACTTTGTGCGCCGCTAGCTAAAGGTCTTGCCGTGTTTCGAGGTGAGGCCCAGCAGGACATAGCCCAGCAGGGCGAAGCAGGCCGATATCCCGGCGAACATCAGTATCCCCTTGCCCAGGGGAGTCTCCACCCACGGAAGTTCCCCCTCCGGGCTCGTTTCCGGCGCGTAGAGGTGCGAGCGGGTCTCTTCCCCGAGAGCCACCGGTTTCTTCTCCACCGATTCCCGCTCACGGTTGAGGCGTCCGCCCGCGGTCTGGGCCGAGACGGAACGGAAGCCCTTGGCGCCCAGCCGGGCCCCCGAGGACTTGCCCGTCGATTTCTTGCGGATGAGGTCCTCGGGATTGAGGCCGGCGTCCGCGGATTTGCGCCGAGGAGAGGCGTCCGGAGCGGAGAGCGCCAGGGCGGGAGCCCGGCCGGTGTTTCCCTCTCCCGCCTCTTCCTCCGTTCCATCCGGAAGATATTCCTTGAGTTGCTCGGCTTGCGCTCCGAGCTTCTCGCCGGCTTGAAGCGCTGCCTCCGCGGCGGGCCCGAGCGCCGCGGAGACCGCGCGAGAGGAGAACGACTTGCGCGCGGCTTTCGCCTTCTTCTCCAGGGCCACGCGGTGGGTCCAAGCGTATGGGAAACAGGCGACGAAGGCAAGGGAGAGCCAGAAGCCGCCTTTCTTCCAGAAAGGCTTGCGCACTTGGACGACGGGAAGAGAAGCAAGATCAGCCATAAAAAACACCGCCCCCTCGGCACGCACTCACCTCCCCCCAGGGGAGGCGTGTGTTCAAGTTTAGCCTAGAATTCCGCTAGAATCCAGTCCCCGAATCGCCGTATCGCCGAGGCTTTCCTCGGAGGCAGAGTGAGCAGATGGGCCAAGTCCCGCTTTCTGGAGACCACGAATACCCGCGCGCCGTCCGCGGGGAGCTTTCTTAGAGTATCGTCGTCGCCGAAGCGGTTCTGGAAGGCGGGGTCGCGCTTGGCGTAGTGCAGTTCCTCGACCCAGTTGACGATGACATCCACCGGCCGGCGCGTGTAGAAAGGAAGGGCGTGCAGGTAGGTTCCGTAGGAGAAGACCCGGTCCCCCTCCCGCAGGCGCGAGCGGAGGTCCACGGCCAGCTCGCGCGCGCTGAGCATGGGGGTCAGGAAACCCGAGCCGAAGAGGAACAGGGCGTTCACCGCGCAGGCCAATACTCCCACGCGGTTGAGCACGGTCCCTCCGGGCCAGAGAGCCGTTTTCCCGAGGCAAACCATGGCCGCCGACAGGCACAGGAGGAGGAGGACGGCGGCCGAGTAGAGGCCGGGATCGGGGGCGATGGGGAGGTTCAAGCGCTCGACGGCGAACGGCACGGCGAAGACCGAGGCTAGGATGAGCCCGGCCAGGCCGTAGGCCGCCCGGCGCAGCCAGAGCGCCGCCCCATCGGGGCGCAGGCGGGAGAGGAGTTCCGCCCCGAGCAGAGCTTGATGGGGCAGCAGCGGGAGTATGTAGGTCGTGAGCTTGGAGCGGGAGGAGGAGAAGAAGCAGAAGACCAAGGCGACCCAAAGGGCGACCTGGCTGACGCGTTCGTCGGCGTTCCGCCTCCGGAGGAAGGGGAGAAGGGAGGCGGCTAAGAGGAGCGGGGTCCAGGGGAGAGTCCCTGCGGCGTCCACTCCGATGAAGAAATGCCAGGGGCCGGGCCGATTGTAGGCGGGGGTCATGAAGCGCCTGAAATGCTGTTCTACGATGAAGTGGTGGAAGAAGCCGGGGTGCCTGCCTTCCATGGCCCAGAACCACAGGCCCGCCGGCAAGAGGAAGAACAGGGGCCCCCGACCGAGGATGAACCCCTTGAGCCCCGCCCTCGTCTTGGGGAAGAAAGCGAAGAGAAGCGCGGCCCAGAGCCCGGGCAGGAGGAGGCCGATGAGCCCTTTCGATAGGAAGGCCAGCGCCATGGCCAGCCAGGCCAGCGGCGAGGCCCAGGCCGCGTCCTCGGGCCGGCGAAGACCGCGCAGGATCAGCCCGGTGGTCCAGAGGAGGAAGACGCTCACCGCCATGTCCGGCGTGAGCAGGTGGCCCAGCAGGAAATATTCCGAGCAGGTCCCCAGGATGATCGCGGACCACCGTCCCGTCTCCGGCGTGAAGAGCCAGGCGCCCAGCCACCAGACCCCCAGAAGGCCCAGGAGCGTGAGCAGGGCCAAGGGAAGGCGCGCCGCGGCCTCCCCCACCCCGAAGACGCGGTAGGAGGCGGCGCCGAGCCAATAGATGAGAGGAGGCTTCTCGACGTAGTGCATCCCGTTGAGATGCGGGGTGAGCCAATCGCCGTTCTCATGCATCTCGCGGGGAATCTCGGCGTAACGCGCGTCGTCCACCTCCCACAGCGGGTGCCCCAGGTGCCAGAATGGAGAGCCCAGGACCAAGGCGAGAAGGAGCTTCGCGGCCATGCCCTTATTCTAGCTATTCGTCCGCTCGAGAGGACACGGGGGGGCCGTAGGTCCCAGAGGGACATGGGCCCCTTAGGGATGGCGGCGAGGGACTAGGGGTTCCATACTGAGGGCATGAGCGCGAAAGGGACGATGCCGGGTTTTCTGGCGGCGCTCCTCCTCGCCGGGGCCGCCGACGCCGGCCTCGGCCAGACGGTGCGAGTGGTCCTCACCCTGCCCGCCGAGAAGGACGAGGCGGTCCGCCGAAAGGCCGCGGCCGCGCAGGGGGAGATATCCGCTCTGCTGGCTCCGGGCGCCCTGGGCAGCGTGGTCCGCCTTCCCGCCGATCAGGGGATCGAGCGCGAGCGCTGGGAATTCTCGGCCGACGGCTGGACCCCCCTCCTCTCTGCGGAGGATAGGGCCGCCCGGATGAGGGAGATGAGCTCGCAGTGGGGTCCGGCGATCCGCTTCGAGGAGGCCGCCCCGGCGGACCCGGGACTTTCGGCCGCCTTCGCCCCTGTCCCGAGCGAAGCCCGGCGCGTGGACGCGGCGGGCTTCGGAGCCGTCCTCGCCGGCGCCTTCCCCTCCTCCATGCTCGAGGGCTCGGGCGCGGCCTTCGACGGCGCAGTCCCCGGGTCCGTCGGAGCGAGTCCCTCGGCCGGTCCGCTTGCCGGTTCGGAGTCCGCGGGTCCTCCTCCCGAGCCGGCGGCCGGGGCCGATGCTCAAGCTCCCTTGGAGGCGCCGCCGCCGCCTTCCCCCAGCTTGCCCGGCCCTCCGCACCCCTTCGCCGCCATGATCGTGATGCTCTTCGTGGCGATCCGGAGCCGCGACCGCACATTCACCGCGTTGTCGAGGAGACGCAGCCGCGCGACCAGCTCGGGCGTGACGACCCTCCGCGCGAACGCCTCCTCCGACGCCATGATCTTGTA
>CAYWAR010000218.1:0-5030 GCA_964455765.1 uncultured Elusimicrobia bacterium | reverse complement strand
CGAGGGGAGCGTGGTCCTGCGCAGGAATGGGCCCGCGGCGGGCCCGGCTTCAGCTGAGTCCGCCGCCGAGGGCGGGGCGGGGTAAGATATGGACTTGATGACGATCCTGGGCGCCGCCTGCGGGATCGGCGTCATCCTCTTCGTTCTCATCGTCAGCCACATGGCCCGCTTCCTGCTCAACCCGGAAGCCATCATTCTCATCTTCGGCGGAACCCTGGGCTCGGTCATGATCAGCTACCCCTGGTCCATACTCCGCTATGTCCCGGGAGCCCTCAAGATGATGATCATCCCCCCCAAGCGCCCCTCCCCGGCCTCCCTCATCCGCGGCTTCGTGCACTTGGCCGAGCGCGCACGCAAGGAAGGCCTCGACTCCATCGCTTCCGACATCCCCGGCGCCCCCCACCCTTTCATGGGCGACGGCCTTCAGATGATCGTCGACGGCCTCGACGAGGAGACCGTCCAGGAGCGCTGCGAGCGCGACATCCTCGTCACCCGCCACCGCCACAACCAGATCAGCGGCATCTTCCGCTCCGCCGGCACCTTCGCCCCCATCTTCGGGCTGCTGGGCACCCTCATCGGGGTGGTCCAGGTCCTGCGCAACATCACCGACCCCACGGCCATGGGCGCCTCCATGGCCGTGGCCATGACCGCCTCCTTCTACGGCATCTTCTCCGCCAATTTCCTCTTCCTGCCCATCTCCAACAAGCTCACCTTCTATTCCGAGGAGGAGATGATCAGCCGCGAGCTCATCGCCAAGGGCCTGCACTGCCTCCAGCAAGGCGAGGCCCCCTGGCTCATGGCCAAGAAGCTGGAAGCCTACCTGTCCTTCCACCTGCGCCGCGGGGGCGCCAAGAAATACCGCGTGTCTGCATAGATAGAATGGACTCCGGGACACGGCGGCGGGCCCCTGGGACGAGCACACCCCCGCGGGGAGGACGCCGACATGAAGAGGAAACTCTTGATGACACGGCAGTGGGCCCCGGGGACGAGCATCCTCCCGCGGGGAGGACGCTGGCATGATCCCCTTCCTCCACCGGGCGATGCCCAGCACCCTGGAGGAGAATCCCCTCTGGCTCGTGGTGCTCTGCGACATGATGACGAACCTGATGCTCTTCTTCCTCGTCATGTACGCGCTCACCCAGCAAGGCCCCAAGGCCCGCATCGAGATGGCCCGGACCTTCGACGCGGCCGCGGTCGTGGAGAGGACCCCCAGGCCGGGCGAGGCTTCCCCCATGGAGTTCCGGGAGGACGCCGCGGCGAGGCTGCACCGAACCCTCTCGGAGGCCGACCTGGCCGCTCAGGCCCAGGTCGAATTGGCCGAGAATGGGGTGCGCGTGCGCCTGCGCGAGGAGCTGCTCTTCGGCGTGGGCGAAGCGGCCCTCTCCCCGCGCTCGGCCAAGACCCTCACGGCCCTGGCCGGGGTGCTCAAGCAGATGCCCAACGAAGTGATCGTGGAAGGCCACACCGACGACATCCCGGTGCGCGGCGGCCTCTACCGCGACAATCGAGAGCTCTCCGTGGCGCGCTCCTATTCGGTGCTCTCCGCGCTCCTGGAGCAGGGCGTGGAGGCCAAGCGCCTGATCACCTCCGGCTACGCGGAACTCCATCCGGCCGCGCCCAACGACACGCCCGAGGGCCGCGCGGAGAACCGCCGGGTCGAGGTCGTCATCCTGCGCGATGAGAACGAACCCTCCGGCAAGAGGGGAGCGGGCGGCCGATGAGCCCTAAGAGGAAGCCCCTCCCTTTCCCGTCGGCGACGCAAGAGACCTCCACCCAGCTCTGGATGATCCCCTACGCGGACCTCATGTCCACGCTGGTCATCCTCTTCCTCGCCCTCTTCGCCTACTCCTATTCCAACCGCTCCCCGGAGTACGACAAGGCCCTCTCCCGCATTGAAGTCCAGTTGGCCGAGGACAAGCAGGAGGAGGACGAAGCCCTGCGGCGCCAGCGCGAGGCCGAGCTGGCCCTCAACCTCCAGGAGGAGATCAAGCGCCTCAAGCTCTCGGAGTTCGGCATCGAGATGACGGCCCGCCGCATCCGCCTCACGCTCCCCGCGCCGGTGCTCTTCCCCGCGGGCTCCGCGCGCCTCGAGCCCTCCGCCGAGCCCGTCCTGGAATCCCTGGGCCGGCTCTTCGCCGAGCTGCCCAACCCCGTGCTCATCGAGGGCCACACCGACGACCGTCCCCTGCGCGGCGGCCGCCACCGAAACAACTGGGAGCTCTCCGCGGCCCGGGCCTTCGCCGTCGCCGATTTCTTCTCCAAGAAGGGACTCGACGCCGCGCGCTTCCACGCGCGCGGCTACGCGGACCAGAGGCCGGCCGCGGGCAATGAGACGCCGGAGGGACGCAAGAGGAACCGCCGCATCGAGATCAGCCTTTTCCGGGAGATCCGCCGCAGTGGATGACAAAGCGTCCAACGGGTCCCTCATTACACGCCTCTGCACGGCGATGCTCGTGCTCTCCCTGAGCCTTTTAGCTGGCCCTACGGCGAGAGCGGTGGAGGACTCGATACCGGCGGCGCTCCGGGAGAGGTATGACGAGGCCTTCAAGCTCTACACCGGGGGGGAGCACGCCAAGGCCATACAGAAATGGAACGACATCCTCGCCCTGGACCCCAACCAGAAGACGGCCCAGAGCATGATCCAGGAGGCGCGCGAGAAGATCGCCCAACAGATCAAGGAGAGGCAGGAACGGCTCGTCGCCTTCATCCGCAAGGGACAGTACGACGCCGCTCTCCTGGAACTCCAGCCCCTCATGGAGCAGGACTCCTCCCTCCCCCTCTACAAAAAGCTCCAGACCCGGCTCGACTCCCTGGCCAAGATAGTCCCCAAAGCCCCGGAGTCCGGCAGAGCCTGGCGGATCGCGGTCCCCGCGGTCGCCGTGGTGCTGGGAACCAAGGAGGAGTTCCGCTTCGCCCACAACGGCCTGCGCTACGCCTGCGAGCTCGACCCCAAGGACGAGAGGCTGGCCAAGCTCCTCGACTGGCTCATCTCCCTGCGCCCCCACCTCGCGGACGCCGACCCGATCACCCCGGGGATGAAGCTCCTGGAATACAAGCGCCTGGTGGGCCTGCACCACATCTACGACGGGAAATACCATCTCGCCGCGCAGGTCCTGGGCGAGGTGCTGGCCCTGGAGCCCGAGGACCTCACGGCCCTCAAGCGCCTGGGCTCGGCCTATTTCGCCTTGGGCCGCCGGGAGCAGGCGGCGGCCGCATGGAACAGCGCCCTGAAGCTCGCCCCCGAGGACCCCCAGCTCCTGAAATTCCTCAAGAAACTCGACGGCCCCGCGCGGCCTTCGGCCGAGAGCAGCCCGGAACCCCCCGGGCCAAAGGAAAGCGAGTAGCTCGGGACTCCAATAGGTTCCGTCAGCCGAGTCCTCTCTCCGATCTTCGTGCGTTCCAGTTCAAGACTGTCCGCGCGGACAGTTCTCATCCTGCCATCCCAGCGGGAAAGAACTTTTCGGCGCCTCGCGCGTACCTGGGAGCATGGACTTCCCTCTCATGCCGCTTCCTTCCCTGAGCGACGCCGTATTGATCGACAGGCTCAAGCAGTTGGTCGCCATCGAGCGGCGTGCCACGGCCCTGACGATCTCCCACTTAATCGAATTCGATAAACGGCGACTATATGCCGACTTGGGGCTGCCTTCCCTGTTTGCGTACTGCGTCCGCGAGTTGGGCTACTCCGAGGGAGCGGCCTACAAACGCATCCAAGCGGCGCGGGCAGCCCGCGACTATCCGGCTATCCTCGACATGCTCTCAGCCGGCCAAACGAGCCTGGCGGCCATGGTCATCCTGGCCCCGCACCTTACCCAGGAAAACCAAGCGGAGGTCCTGAGCATGGCCCGCGGCCGGAGTTCGCGCGGGATGGAGTTCTTAGTCGCCCAACTGGCGCCGCGGCCTGACGCGAAGGATTGCCTGCGGCGCCTGAGTGTGGGCCAACCGTCCTACACTCGGGGGGTTGCCCCGGCCCGGACCCTTGGCCCGCGCGCCCGGCTTGAGCCCCTGTCTGGAGAGAGTTTCCTTTTCCGCTTCACTGGAAACGCCGAGTTCCGCGATCGGTACGAGCGCGCGCGGGCCCTGCTGCGTGTCGGTAACCCTGGGAGCGTCATGGCGGCCGTGTTCGAAGCGGCTCTAAAAGCGCTCCTTGGCCGCATCGACCCCCTTCAGCGGCATGAACGCAGGCTGGCCACACGAGCGCGACGCACCCGAACGGCTCCGTCCCCATAGAGATCCACGGACCTCCCGGTGTGGAGACGAGAACATGCCGATCGCGCATGATCCCACTTCCAGCGCGGGACGCGGTATGGTGCCGCGATGGAGGCCGCTGTGCCTTCATCGGACCGGATGGCCGGCGGTGTCCGGAAACGGCCGGGCTGGAGGTGGATCACATCGTCCCCTGGGCCGCGGGGGGGAGTTCGACCGACACGCGGAATCTGCGCCTGGCGTGCAGGCAGCATAATCTGCTTTTCGCGCGCCGCTGCTTCGGAGCGGCAGCCATCGAGAACGCGATCCAGCGGCGCCGCGAAGAAACCAAGCAGTTGCCGGCCGACCCGAGCGCGAAGCCCGGACATCCAACTGTCCGCGCGGACAGTCAGGGAGCCTCCCGGGGCAGGAGGACTCAGAAAGAGAGCGAGTAGCGCAGGGCGAGCGTCCCCTCGCTGAAGCTGCGGGCGGAGGAGACCTTGTCCGTGTTCTTGTTGTAGCCCACCCCGAAGGTCAGCGTGTTCTGCGGGCTGCGCGCCCAGGTGAACTCCGAGTTCGCCGATAGGGTCGCCGCGTCGGCGGGGAAGGTCGGGGAGGTGTTCTTGACCGAGCTATGCGCCCCCCATATCTGCCCCGTCCAGCCGGTCCGGATGGGGAAGGAGACGCTGGGAGAGACGGAGAGGCTCGAGCGCTTGGAGCCGTCCACCTTGTCCTTGGACTGGGAATTGCTCACGCCGAAGCTGGAGTTCATGCTCCGCGGCAGGGCCAGATTGGCGGGCAAGGACAGGGTCTGCGAGTCCAGGGCATGGGCGAGCTTGTTGTTGTCC
>CAYWAR010000217.1:0-5032 GCA_964455765.1 uncultured Elusimicrobia bacterium | reverse complement strand
CCCAACGCCTCCACCGCCTGCGAGTGCGGCGTCTCCTTCTACACCGACGCCTTTACTCCCCCCGCCCCCGGCACCGCGACCTGCAAGACCTGCTAGCGCAATCGCCGAGCGGCGCTCTTGTTGCTTCTTGTAAAATCAGGGACAATACCCTATCTGCGCGGCGCACGAAGTGCGCTGCGTGCAGGAGGGGCGCATGACTCTGATGGAATCGACGGCGGTCAAACTGGGCACTCTCATGCCCGCTTTCGAGCTGGAAGACCCCTCTGGGAAGAAGCACGCCTCCGATTCGCTCTACGGGCCCAAGGGCCTGCTCGTCGTCTTCACCTGCAACCATTGCCCCTACACCGTGGCGGTGTGGCCCAGGCTCATCCGCCTGGCCCGCGAGGCTGAGCGCCTCGGAGTGCGCACCGCGGCCGTCAACCCCAACATCCATCCCGGCTACCCGGAGGACGCGCCCGACCGGATGAAGGAGAAGATAAAGGAATGGGGCGTCTTCTTCCCGTATCTGATCGACGCGGCCCAGACCACGGCGCGCGATTTCAAGGCGCAGTGCACCCCGGACCTCTATCTCTTCGACGCGGGCAAGAAGCTCGTCTACCACGGCCGCATCGACGATAACTGGCAGGACGAGTCGAAGGTGCGCCGTCATGAGCTCAAGGAAGCCATCGAAGCCCTGGCCGCCGGAAAACCCGTCCCGGGGGACCAGCGCCCATCGATGGGCTGTTCGATCAAATGGCGCTGACGCGCATCGGCATACTCACCGGGGGCGGCGACTGCCCGGGGCTCAACGCGGTCATCCGCGCCGTGGTCAAGGCCGCGGCCATGCGGGGCTGGGAGACGCTCGGCATCCGGGAGGGTTTCGAGGGGCTCCTCGACCCGGTCCAGACCATGGCGCTCGACTACAGCCAGATGGGGAGCCTGCTCTGCACGCGCTTCGGCGCGCGGGCCGTGGAGCTGGCCGCCGAGGGCCGCTTCGGGCAGATGGTCGCCCTGCGTCCGCCCGACACCGTGGCCGTCCCCATCGCCGAGGCCGTGGGCCGCCTGCGCCGCGTCCCCGTGGACGGGGACCTGGTGCGCACGGCCCGGGCGCTGGGCATCAGCCTCGGCGATTAGCCGCCGATGGGAGACTCGGCCATGGACTCCGGAACCGGCTGCGGCGCGAAGAGCACCGGCGCCGCCGCCCGGCTAGCCAGCCTGGGCGTGCGCGAGCAGGACTTAGAGGAGCGCTTCCACCGCGCGGGCGGCGCCGGGGGGCAGAACGTCAACAAGGTGGAGACCGCCGTCGTCCTGCTCCACCGCCCCACCGGCATCGAGGTGCGCTGCGCCGACGAGCGCTCCCAGGGCCGGAACCGCCTGCTCGCGCGCCTGCGTCTGGCCGAGCGCCTGGAGGCGCGCGCGAGAGAGGAGCGGGCTCGAAAACGCCACGAGGCCGAGAAGGCCCGCCGGGCCAAGCGCGGCCGCTCCAAGGCCTCCAAGGCGCGCATGCTCGAGGATAAACGGCATCGCTCCGCGCTCAAAGCCGGCCGCGGCCGCTGGCGCGGCGAGTGACCCGGCCGCCGAAGAAGGCCCGTTTGTGGTAGAGGAAGGACCATTCCCCGGGCGAAGTCGACCCCAAGGGTTGTTAGCGTACCTGGAACTCCTGGTCGTGGCCCCGGCGGCCTTGCTCACCACCCTGCTTCCCTTCGTCTGCCTGGCGATCGTTCTGTCCCTGGGCGTGACCTGGGAGAACTTCACCGCGATGTATCGGTTCGTCCAAACCCCGCAAGCCCTGGATTACGAACCCCATAAGGGCTACGGGGCCATCGTATACATCCTGATCCTGACCGGACCCATCAGCCTTTTATCAACGGCATGGCTCTGGGGACGCTCCGTTTGGGTCTGGTACGGCTGCAAGGACCCCGCGAGGAGGGGCATCCTCTACTGGAGCGCCGGCGTCGCCACCTTGCCGCTGGCGCTCCTATGGGATCTGATCTTCCTCGCCGCGTTCGTGGAGATCGTGGGCAGACGCTCGATCTTCCTGCGATGAGCACCGCGCGGGCGGGGAACGCCCGCGCCCGCGGGCTAGACGTCGTGGCCGATGGCGTCGCGCAGGGGCTTGTTGGCGGCGAAGAAGATGAGACCGGAGCCCACCCCCAGGGCCATGAGCAGGGTGAAGAAGGCGTCCTTGTTCATGGTCTCGTAGAACCCGCCGATGAAGCCCGAGAGGTAGTTGCCGAAGAAGCTCGAGAGGAACCACATGCCCATGAGCATGGACACCATCCGGGCCGGGGCGACCTTGGTCACCAGCGAGAGCCCGATCGGGGAGAGGTAGAGCTCGCCCATGGTGAAGAACCAGGTCGTGCTCACCAGCCAGAGGAGGCTGCCCTGCTCGCCGGGGCCCACCGCCCGGGTGGCGGCGATCATGATGAGGAAGGCCCCTCCCAGGAGCACGCAGCCGATCCCCATCTTCGTCACGCTCGAAGGCTCTCCGCCGCGCTTATCCTGCCAGCCCCAGAAGCGGTTCATGAGCGGCGCGAAGAGGAAGATGAAGGCCGGATTGAAGGCTTGGTACCAGCTGGAGGGGACCTGGAAGCCCAGGAAGGTCCAGCGCGTGTTCTGGTCGGCCCATAACTGCAGGGTGTTGCCCTGCTGTTCGTAGACCGCCCAGAAGACGATGTTGACCACGCAGAGGAAAACCAGCGCCCCGATGGCCTTCCACTCGGCCGGGGAGAGGCTCCGCTCCTCGGCGGGTCCGCTCGCCCCCGCCCTCTTCATCATGCGGTCGGGGGGGAGCAGATGCTTGCCGAAGTGGTAGACGCAGAGCCCGGCGAGCATCCCCACGCCCGCGGCCCCGAAGCCCCAGTGCCAGCCCACCACCTGGCCGAGCGTGCCGCAGACCAGAGGCGAGAAGAACGCGCCCAGGTTGATGCCCATGTAGAATATCGTGAAGGCGGAATCCCGGCGGTGGTCGCCCTCGGGATAGAGGTTGCCCACCTGCGTCGATATGTTCGGCTTGAAACAGCCGTTGCCCAGGATGAGGAAGAAGAGCGCCAGGAAGAAGAGGTGCTCGACGGCCATCAGGAAGTGGCCTACGGCCATCAAGACGCCGCCGATGTAGACCGACTTGCGCTGGCCGAAGACCCGGTCGGCCAAGATGCCGCCGAAGAACGGCGTGAAATAGACGAAGCCGGTGTAGAGCCCGTAGATCTGGGAGGAGAGAGCCTGCACCGAGAGCTGGCCGTGCATGCCGAAGAGGCCGACGAACCACGAGACGAAGAGGCGGATCGAGTCGTAGCCCAGCACGCTCATGCCGCCCTCGGCCTCGATGAGGAGGCGCTTGGTCATGTAGAGCACGAGCAGGGAGCGCATGCCGTAATAGGAGAAGCGCTCCCACATCTCGGTGAAGAAGAGGACGAAGAGCCCTTTCGGGTGCCCGAACCACTCGCCTTTCATAGTTTCCAGAGCTTGAGGCCGCAGGACTCCTCGAGGACGCGGTCCACCGCCCCCGGGAGCGGGCGCAGAGTCATCTCGCAGGTGGGCTCCGCCACGGCCCGGAAGACATGGCCTCCCTTCAGGCCGCAGTCCCGATCGCCGAAGCTGCCGTGGGCGTGGATGAAGGCCTTGCCCTCCACGCGCGCCACATTGCCGAGAAGGGAGAGTATCTCCCAGCCGCCCTCCAAGGTCCGGCGCTCGTAGGTCCGGGTCTTGGTGTCGAAATAGGCGATCTCGCACTCCGAGACCGCGCCGATGGCCTGGAAGGAGCCGGCGTGGATCTTGCGCGACTCCAGAAAGGCGGTGAGCGCGGTGACGACCTCCTCTCCCTCGTGGAACTTGAGGAGTATCGTCCCGTCGGGGAATTCCCGGGAGTCCACGCTACTGCAGCAGCTCCCGGGAGATGACCATGCGCTGGGCCTCGGAGGTCCCCTCGTAGATCTCGGTGACGCGCGCGTCGCGGAAATAGCGCTCCACCGGGAACTCGCGGACGTAGCCGTTGCCCCCGTGGATCTGCAGGGCGTCGTAGACGACCTTGTTGGCCGACTCGGAGGCGAAGAGCTTGGCCATGGCCGCCTCGCGCGTGGCCCGTCCCTTGCCCAGGGCCGCGGCCGCGCGGTAGGCGAGCAGGCGGGAGGCCTCGATGCGCACGGCCATGTCCGCGAGCTTGAACTGCGTGGCCTGGAACTCGGCGAGCGTCTTGCCGAACTGCACCCTCTGCTTCGAGTAGGAGAGCGCCTCCTCGAAAGCCGCCTGCGCGATGCCCACGGACTGGGCGGCGATGCCGATGCGCCCGCTGTCGAGCAGGGAGAGGGCGATCTTGAAGCCCTCGTTCTCCGCGCCCAGGAGCTGGGAGCGGGGGACGCGGCAGTCCTTGAAATGGATCTCGCGGGTGTCCGAGCCCCGCATGCCCATCTTGCGCTCCTTCCTGCCGATCTGCAGGCCGGGCGTACCCTTGTCGACGAGCAGGCAGGAGATGCCGCGGCTGCCCTTGGAAGGGTCGGTGGACACGAACACCACGAAGAGGTCGGCGAAGCCGGCGCTGGAGACCCAGCTCTTGGTCCCATTGAGGATGAAAAAGTCGCCTTCCGGCTTGGCCGCGGCCTTCAGGCTCCCGGCGTCGGTGCCCGCGCCCGGCTCCGATAGGCTGTAGGCGCCGATCTTCCTCCCCGAGGCCAGGTCCGGGAGATAGCGGTCCTTCTGCTCCTTGGTCCCGGCCTTGAGGAGGGCCCCGGCGGCCAGGGAGTTGTGCACGGTCAGGCAGATCTGGAAGGCGGCGCAGGCGCGCGCGAGCTCCTCCATGACGCAGACCACGCCCACGGGGTCGAGGCCCAGGCCGCCGTACTCCTCCGGGACGAAAAGGCCGAAGAAGCCCAGCGCCCCGGCCTCGCGGTAGAGCTCGAGGGGAATCTCCTCCTCCTCGTCGAACTTCTGGGCCAGGGGTTTTAGGCGCTTCTCGGCGAAGGCCCGCGCGGCCTCCTGGACGGTCTTTTGCTCCTCGTTGAGGTCGAAGTCCATGTCAGCGCCCCCCCCAGGGGGGTGCGCTTCCGTTCAGGGGGTT
>CAYWAR010000216.1:1742-5034 GCA_964455765.1 uncultured Elusimicrobia bacterium | reverse complement strand
ACGAAGCCTTGACGAAGAGCTCCGTCGAACGGCCCCAGCTGATGAGGCTCACCTTCTGGAAGGTGGCCCTGCGCATGGGACTGGACCATCCCTGGACCGGCGTCGGCCTCAACAATTACCGGACCGCCTTCAACCGCTACTACCAAGGCCCGCTGGAGGGCGGAGCCAAGGATTGGGGAGACGCCCACAACATCTACCTCCACCAGTTCGCAGAACGGGGCCTGTTGGGGACAGCCGCCTTGCTCTGGCTCTTCTTCGCCTTCTGGCAGAGGTCCCTGGCCAGGGCCAGGGAACACCCGGGCGCGGAGAACCTCTGGGCCTACGGGACGGCCACGGCTTTCCTCGTCATGAATCTCACCGAGACCGCTTTCCAGACCGAGCTGGCATGGATGCTCGTGTTCTTCGTATGGCTTTGGGCCGAGGCGGCACACAGGAGGAAGGCAGATGCCCACGACAACACGCTCTAAGACGGACGGCGCGCACGGGATCATCCTCTCCCGGCTTGCCCGCGGCGCCCGGGGAACGCGGGCGGCCCGCGCGGTGTTCCTCGACCGGGACGGAACGCTCATCCACGACCGGCCGGGCTTCTACCTCCGGCGGCCCGAGCAGGTCCGCATCTACCCCTTCACCGCCCAGGCCCTGCGCCTGCTCCGGCGCGCCGGCTTCCGGCTCGTCATCGTTTCCAACCAGAGCGGCATCGGCCGGGGATTCCTGGATTTGAAGATGCTCGCCCGGGTGCACCGCCGGCTCCTGACCGGCCTGCGCCAAGGCGGGGCGGGGCTTGACGGCATCTATTTCTGCCCCCATGCGCCCAAAGACCGCTGCCGCTGCCGAAAGCCCTCCCCTCTGCTCGCCCGCAAGGCCGCGCGCGAGATGCGCCTCTCGATCCCTTCCTCCTTCGTCATCGGCGACAAGAAAGTGGACGCGGACCTCGCCAAAGCCCTGGGCATCCCCTGCGTCCAGGTGGCCACGGGCCACGGCAAGGAACAGCGCCGGCTCTACGGCCGCCGGCTCGCGGCCGCGCATCTCAGCGGCACGATCCTGAGCGCCGCGCGCTGGATAGTCCGCCGCACGGGAGCGGCGGCCAAGGGGCCGCCGCCCCTGGAGCGCAGCCGTTCTCCGCTCGCGACGGGGGCGGCCGTGCTGCTCTTGGCCGCTGCGCTCCCCCCGTCCTTCGCTCAGGATCCTTCCACCGCTCCGGCGGCCGCGCCGCCGCCGGCCGCCGCGGCGGAGAGCGCCCCCGCGGCCTCCACAGGGGCTCTCGCCGGGGAACCGGCCCTCGGCACAACGGCGGGCGGCCTCTCGGCCGCCGATGGGCACTCCAAGCTGCGCAAGGATTGGGAGGGCGCGGCCACTCCCGAGAGCCTGATCAAGCCCATCCCGGCCGGGCCGGAGTTCTCCAAAGTCCCCTGGTTCCCCGAATCCCTCGAATTCGACGTCAAATGGGGGATATTGGCCGTGGGCCACGCGACCATGGCCTCGGAGCAGACCGTGGAGCTGGCCGGGCAACCGGCCTTCCGCATCGTCTCCGAGGCCCGGTCGAACTCCTTCTGCGACGGCTTCTACAAGGTGCGCGACCACAACGAGTCCTGGATCCACCCCTCCTCGAAACGCTCCCTAGGCTATCTCAAGAGGCTCCGGGAAGGGAACTTCTTCCGCGATGAGTGGGTGCTCTTCGATTACGGGCGCAACGCCTTCTACGCCAAGCGCCTGGACAAGGACGGGGCCCTCAGCACCAGCACGGGGACCATCCCCGGCGACGTGATGGACATCCTATCGAGCCTGTATTACATCCGGCCCCACAAGCTCGAGGTGGGCTCCGAGGTGACCCTCGACGTAAACGACAAGTCGAACTGGCCCCTGGTGATCACGGTCACGGGACGCGAGAAGGTCAGCGTGCCCGCCGGGAAGTTCCAGACCGTGATCGTGGAACCCCACCTCCGTCGCGAGGGCATCTTCGTGCAGAAGGGCAAGCGCCTGCGGGTGTGGCTGACCGACGACGAGCGCCACATGCCGGTGCTCATGCGCGTGGAGGTCTTCTTCGGCCACATCTCGACCTACCTGCGCAAGATAGTTCGTTCTCCCTGATTCCTGCCTGATTACCGCTCATAGCTTATCGCGGGGAACCGTTGGAAGCTTTCTTTAGGATTAGCCTGGGTCCCCCCCACCCCTCTTGGATTCTGCTTGTTTTTCCAGCACAATCAATATCGTCCGGACGATGTTGATTCCTCTTGTTTTATAAGCATTATCTCAAAGTACCCCCCTACCTCTGATGCGCAGAGGGAAAGTACGGTCCTGTTAAAGGGTCCATACTTCTCCCAGAACAAGTAAGGACCTTTTTAAGGTTCATCAGGCTACCCGCGTGGGGAGTTGTTATTCAGAGTCTCGCAATCGGCCAGCGGGCCGGGCGCACGCTAAACTGACCCTGGCAGGAGGGGAGAACTGGGGATATCATAACTCTTGTGGAGGCCTCAGTTTGATTGAGGAGATTGAATGCCAACAAAGTCAGTAAGAGAATTAATTTTTGACAAGGTGTTGCTATCGATAGCAGGGATAATAGGGCTTGTTGGCCTAGTCGGGTTAATTTATTTGTTAGAAGATTTTGCCCTCATTTCACGGAGTTGGATCATTTTTGTTCTATTAAGCATATCCTTCATAATTATCACAACTTATGAGGGCGTTTCATATTTAAGAGGAGTAAAGAAAAATGGCTGGGGTTAACCTTGCTTTTCTCACTTCAATTCTTAATTGTAATTCTCTTTTTTACAGCGTTATATTTTCACTTATTTGAACTGCCCGACAAAGGCATTCTTGTCTCTGGAATATTAATGAGCGGAATTGCATTGCTTGTGGTACGAATTTTTTCTGTATTGATTAACAATTTTTTTCTTCGTGTGCCCGGAAGCAGAAATGACACAGGGGAATAGGTCCCGGGAGAATAAGGAATGACAAGACGGGAAAGTAATCCTAAAAATGGCCATTAGAGGGTCCGCCTCATGACCCATGAGGCCGGCAAACTGACTCGTCCCGCTCGCCTCGCTCGATGAATCGCGCGGCCAAAGGACAAGGGGATAATGGGATCCCACACTGAGCCTTCCCCGCGAGAAAGCATCCTCTCACGCGCGCTTCCCGCGGCGCTCCTCTTCGCCGCGGTGCTGGCCGCCTACGGGGTGACGGCCAAGGCCCCGCCGCTTTACGACGACCAGGTCTATTTGATCTCCCGACCCGGGCCGCTGCCGGGACCGAGGCGTTTGGCCACGGTCTTTTTATCACGCGAGTATCTACCCCACAC
>CAYWAR010000216.1:0-1732 GCA_964455765.1 uncultured Elusimicrobia bacterium | reverse complement strand
CGCCCGGACCTCCTGGCCCTGGCGCCCATCCTCTTTTCCCGCGACTATCTCCCGCTCACCGGCGAGCGCTCGTACCAGCCCTTGGTCACGCTCTTCCACCTCGCGGCCGCGGGGGACCTCCCCCTCTGCCGTTGGGCGGGGATCGCCCTTCACGCCCTCAACGCGCTGCTCGTCTTCCTGCTCGGCCTGAGTCTCCTCGGCGACCCGCGCAGGGCCTTCCTGGCGGGCCTGCTCTTCGCCCTCTACCCCCCCCTGAGCGAAGCGGTGGACATTTCCGCCTTCAAGGGCCACCCTCTTTCTTTCTTCTTTATCATCACCGCCTTCCTCCTTTGGAGGAAGGCGCGGGTGGAGGGCCGCCCGCGACTGCGGCTCGCGTCCTTGACCGCCTTCGTTCTGGCCTGCTTGAGCAAGGAGAGCGCCCTGGTCCTCCCTCTGCTCTTGGCCGCTCACGATTACTTCTTCCGGGGACGCGCTCGCGCGCCTTCTACGGAGGGGGAGGCGGCCAAGGGGCCGCCGGCGGGGGCCTGGGCCGGACTGCTCGCCCTGACGGGTGCGTATCTGTACTGGCGCTTCGGCCTGCTCCAGCCCCATCCGGACTCCCTCCGGCCGGTCTCGGGAGCGGCCCTATCCCTGGAGTCCTTGGGCTGGTATGCCCTCAGGCTGTTCTGGCCCTCGCCGCTCTGCCTGGAGACCACGCTGGTCCCCTTCTCCGGGGCCTGGGTTTCGCGCTGGCTTCTCGCCGGAGCCGCGCTCGCCGCGCCCGTCTGCTTCCGGCGCCGTCCCTTGCGCGCTTTCCTCAGCCTCTGGATACTCCTGGGGCTCCTCCCCGTCCTTCACCTCATCCCGTTCGCCAACCATAGTCCGGTGGCGGACCGCTACCTCTACCTCCCGGCCGCGGGCTTCTGCCTGCTCCTGGCCGGAGCATCCCGGCTCAAGCCCGCGGGGCTGGCCTTGCTGGGGCTGGCCTGGGGAACCGCGCTCGTGACGCGCAACCTCCTCTATCTCGATGAACGCGCGTTCCTGGAGCAGACCGCCTCCTGTGCCCCGGCCAATCCCCGGGCCCAAGCCCTGCTCGGCGCCTTCCAGGCGGAACGGCTCGGCGACCTGCGCGGGGCCGCGGCCTCTTTCGATAGGGCGTATTCCCTCGCCCCGGAGCTGAGGACGCTCTTCGTGGAGCCGGGGCTCATCCACTCCGCGGGCTCCGCCTATGTCCTGGGCCTGCTCAACCTGCGCATGGGAGAAGCCGCCGAGGCCGAACGCCGGTTCTCGCGCGGGCTTCTGCGGGAGGAGGAGACCCCCGCGGCGCGCGCGGCCCTGTTCCTGCGGCGGGGAGATTCGCGCCGGGCTCTGGGCAAGTCTGAGGAAGCCTCCTGTGATTACCAAAGGGCGCTGGCCCTGGTTCCGGACTGGGACCCTGCCCGCGCACGGGCGCGCGCCTCGGGTTCGCGCCCGTGCACCACTCCCTGATTTGATATACTAAGCCGCTAGAATGAAGCGCGGCTCCACCTCCGACAGGCGGCTTCTTTCCCTCATCGACAGATTCGCCGGAAAACGCATCCTGGTCCTGGGCGACCTGATGCTCGACCATTTCATCCGGGGCGCGGTCCGCCGCATCTCCCCCGAAGCGCCGGTGCCGGTGGTGGCCGTCTCCGAGGAGACCCACGCCCCCGGCGGGGCGGGGAACGTGTGCAGCAACCTCTCTTCCCTCGGCGCCAAGGTCGGCGTCCTCTCC
>CAYWAR010000215.1:0-5058 GCA_964455765.1 uncultured Elusimicrobia bacterium | reverse complement strand
TTTTCCAAGAGGGGAACCCCCCGGTCGGCGTCTACTGCCTGGAGACCGGGCTCGTCAAGCTCTATAAGATCGGCGTGACCGGGAAAGAACAGATACTGCGCATCGCCGGGCCGGGGGAGCTGCTGGGCTATCGGGCGCTCATCGCCGGGGAGACCTACGCTCATTTCGCCGAGGCCTTGGTGGACTCCACGGTATGCTTCATGCCCGCGGAGACGGTGAAGCCCCTCCTGCGCAGCGCCCCGGACTTCCTCTGGAAGCTCGTGCACACGCTCCTTGACGAGGTCGCCGAGATGGAGGCCCGCTACGTGGACCTCTCCCAGATGCCCGCCGAGGCGCGCCTCATCCTCTTCCTCCTGCGCTATGGCGGGAAGCTGGGCCGGACTCCGGAGGGAAAGACCGCTCTGGGGCGCGTGGGCGCCAAGGGACAGATGGCGCTCAGCCGCCAGGAGATCGCCGACTGCATCGGCGCCGCTCCGGAGACCGTGATCCGGACGCTCAGCCGCCTTCAGAGGCGCAAGCTCATCCGCGTCGAGGGACGGGCCATCGAGATCCCCGACCCGAACAAGCTCCACGACTTCCTGCATCAAGAACTGCTCAAGCCCTAGGCTGGGTCGGCTCCAGAGCCGACCCCGTTGACGTGTTCCTTTTCTCCGTTGATGTGACTTTCAGCATGTGTCGTTATGATTTTAGTCATGGCCGTTTCCGGTCTTCAAGGCTATACTCCGAACCAGCATGCTTAAAGAAAAAGACGACCTTTCCTGGTATTCCCGCAAAGCCCTCTCGTTGAAAACCGACGAACGGACGGCTCCGCGCGAGGGCGCGGACGCCCCGGTCCCGGGGCGCGTCAAGGCTTTGCTCCAAGAACTCCAAGACGCGGGCATCCGGGGCAGTCTGGAGGGGCGGACCCTCTATACGCGGAGAATTCCCCTGGGCTGCAAGGGCTGTCTTCTCGGCCGCGGCACCAACGTCTACATGACCGGGCTCTGCACGCGGGATTGCTTCTTCTGCTTCAACGCCAAGCCGCGCTCCGATGAGATCGTCGCCCACGGGATCAAGGTCAAGGAGCCCGAGGACATCCCCGAGATCGTCTCCCGCTACGGCCTGCGCAGCGTGGGGCTCAGCGGGGGGGAGCCGCTCCTTTATCCGGACCGCCTCCTGCGCGCCGTGCGCGCCCTGCGGGCGATGCCCGAGCGCGTGCGCATCGAGCTCTACACCAACGGCGACCTGGCCACCGACGATACGCTCGACCGCCTCCAGGAGGCCGGTCTCGACGGCATCCGCTTCAACCTGGTGGCCAACGATTTCGACACGGCTCCCGTCCGCCGCGCCCTGCGCCGCTTCCCGGAGACCGCGGTGGAGATCCCCGCCGTGCCCGCTCTCATCCCCCGGCTCGAGCGCATGGTCCTCGAGCTCGACGAGCTCGGCTGTCCCTACCTGAACATCCATGAGCTCTTCGCCTGCCGGGAGAACCGGCTGGGCATGGAGGGCGAAGGCTATCAAGGGAAAGCGGGAGGCGGGTCCAAGGCGCTCTTCTGGAAGCCCGCCGAAGGCGCGGAGGCGGCGGCGTTGGGCCTGCTCCTCTTCGCCCTCAAGCGGACCACCCGCCTTTCGGCCTACTACTGCTCCTGTTCCACGCAGGAGATGATCAGCCGGCATGGATTCACCCGCCGCATGCGCAAGGCGCTCGCGCAGACGGCCTCTCCCTCGCGGTCCTCGTGATCTGGGACGCCGTGGTCGTGGGGGCGGGTCCGGCCGGGCTGAGCGCGGGATTCTACCTGAGCCGGGCGGGATTTCGGACCCTGTGCCTGGAGAAGGAACGAGCGGGGGGCCAGGCCTCCCATCTGCCCCGGATCAGCAATTATCCGGGCTTTCCCAAGGGCGTGGGCGGAGCCGCGTTGATGAAGCGCTTTCTGGAGCAGGCGCTCAAGTACGGGCTCAAGACGCGCAAGGCCTCGGTGCGCCGCGTGGAAGCCGGCCGGACCCAGACGATGCTCCTCACGGATCGGGGGACTGTCCGCTCCCGGGCCGTCATCCTGGCCACCGGTTCGAGATTCCTTCCTCTGGGCTTGCCCGGAGAGTCCCGCTTCTACGGCCGGGGACTCCATCATGCGGTCTTCGACCGGGCGCGCCGTTTTTCAGGCCGCGTCGTGGGCGTCATTGGCGGAGGGGAGACCGCGGCGCACCAGGCCTTGGCCCTGGCGCGTCACGCGAGGAAAGTCCTCCTCTTCTGCCGCTCGGGCTCCCTCAAGGCCATCGCTCCCCTAAGGGAGGGCGTGGCCCGGCATCCGCGCATAGAATTGTTCGGCGGGGTGAGCGCCCGGCGCCTGCTCGGCAACGGGAGGCTTTCGGCCGTGGAATTCGCCTCGGCGGATTCTCGGCGCGGGGTCCCGGTGAGGCTCGACGCGCTCTTCGTCCTGGCGGGCAAGGAGGCGGCCGCGCCGCCCGTGCGCGTGCGCTGCGGAGGGGAAAAGGCGGTCTTCACGGCCGGGGAGGCTCGCGGCGGGTGCAAGAGGCAGGTGGTGGCCGCGGCCGCCGACGGCCTGAGCCGGGCCATGGATTGCGAACGATATCTTCAAGAGACCCCCGCAGCACTGACGCCGCGCAGGCAGTCCTTTCGGCGTCGCGGGGGCTTTCGGGGGCTCAGGGGCCGTTGTTTATCAGGCGGACGATGACACGGGGAGATGAGAGGCTCAACGCCAAGGTCTTAGCGGTCGTTCCAGGCATCGCGACGCTCTATCTCGCGGAGCCTCCCGGCGGCGGGGGAGCCTTCGAGTTCGTCGACGCCGTGGACCCGGGGACCCCGCGGGAGGATAAGTGGGTGGTCATGATCTCCACCCAGTACGGCTGCGCCGTGGGCTGCCGCATCTGCGACGCGGGGCTCGCGGGCTACGGCGGGAACATCGAGGCGGACCTCCTCCTCGCCCAGATCCGGGCCGCGCTCGCCTCGCATCCCGGACTGGACCCGGCGCGTGTCCCCAAGCTCAAGGTGCATTTCGCGAGGATGGGAGAGCCCAGCTTCAACCCCGGAGTTCTGGATTGCCTTGTCCGCCTGGCCCGGGAAGGGCTGGGGGAAGGCCCGCTCCCCGGGCTCTTGCCGAGCATTTCCACCGTCGCGCCCGCCTGCTCCGTATCGAGGGATTTCATGGAGAGGCTGGCACGGATCAAGGAGGAGTCCTTCGCAAACGGGAGCTTCCAGCTCCAGTTCTCCCTTCATTCCACCGATGAGGAGGCGCGGCGGGCCATCATCCCGATCCGGACCTGGAGCTTCCAGGAGATCGCCCGCTACGGCGAGCGCTGGTTCCGGCCCGGGGACCGCCTCATCAGCCTCAATTTTGCCCTGGCCTCGGGCATCCCCTTCGACCCGGCGGCGCTCTCGCGCGGATTCTCCCCGGAGCGCTTCCTCGTGAAATTCACCCCGGTCAACCCCACGAGCCGGGCGGATAAGAACGCCCTGACCCGCGTCTGGCTGGAAGCGCCCGAGGAGATCATCCGGTTCAAGGAGGAGCTCGAGCGCCGGGGTTTTCGCGCCATCGTCAACCCGGCCTGGCCCGAGGAGATTGAGGGACGGGTCACCTGCGGCCAGCTCGTGGCGGCGGCCGTCTTGGGCCGCTCCGAAGAGGCCGCGGTCCCGGCGTGATCTCGCCCCGGCGCTACGCGAGGCCCGCTCCGCGGCTGAGGCGCTCCAAGAGCGCCCTGCTCGTCGTGGACATGCAGGGCTTCTTCCTCGATCCCCAAAGCCCGGCGCATCTCCCGGCCGCGGTCAAGGCCCTGCCCGGGACGCGCAGGCTCCTCAGCGCCTTCCGGCGGGCAGAGCGTCCCGCGGCTTTCACGGTATATGCGACTCCTTCCCGTGGGCCCATGACCCGCTGGTGGCATACGCCTTGTCCGAAGGACGGTGTTTACGCCAAGCTCTTCGACGGACTGGATGCCCCCGGCGGCTCCCGTGTCTTCGTGAAGGGGGGCTACAGTGCCTTCCGGGGGACCGGGCTTTCGCGCTGGCTCAAGGCGCGGGACATATCGGATCTGGTGGTGGCGGGGGTCATGACCGACCTCTGCGTCGAGTCCACGGTGCGCGAGGCTTTCGAGAAGGGGTTCCGGGTCTTCGTGGCCCCAGACGCCTGCGCGTCGAAGGATGAAGCCCTGCACAACGCGGCGCTGGCCGTCATGGCGCGCGGCTTCGCTTATCTTTCCCCCAGCGGAGAACTTTCCAAGGCGGTGCGAGCATGAAGAAGGTCCTTTTGACGAGCGTGTGCAGCCCCCTGGGCCCCAAGCACGGCGACGGCGAGAGCGTGGGGTATGAACTGCTCTTCGGGCAAGTCACCCGGGCGCAGGGGGTCTTCAGTCCCCGCGCCGTGCACAAGCATTTCGCCTTGGAGTACATCTCGGCCAACCTCGACGCCCCGGCCACCGTGCTCCAATTCCCTTCCAAGCGCCGGCTCATCGCCGAACTGCGCAGGGGCTACGACTTCGTCTGCGTCTCCTTCATCCTGGCCACGGCGCACCGCATGAAGGAGGTCGTCGCCCTGGCGCGGGAGCACTCGCCCAAGGCGAAGATCGTCCTGGGGGGCTATGGGACCGTCATGAGCGATGAGGAGCTCAAGCCCTATGGCGACTTCATCTGCCGGGAGGAGGGCGTAGCCTTCATGCGCCGGCTCCTGGGCGAGACGCCCAAGGAGATGCCCTACGAGCATCCGCTCATCGTGAGCAAGCTCAAGGTCTTCTCCCTGCCCGCCTCCAAGACCGGCATGGTCTTCGCGGGCCTGGGCTGCGCCAACGGCTGCGACTTCTGCTGCACCTCCCACTTCTTCAAGCGCCGCCACATACGCCTTCTGCCGACCGGGCGGGACATCTACGGCGTCATCAAGCGCTACCTGGAGCTCGACCCCCGGATGGCCTTCACCGTGCTCGACGAGGACTTCCTCCTCAACAAGAAGCGGGCCATGGAGTTCCGCGACTGCGTCCTAGAGGGGGGCAAGCCCCTCTCGCTCTTCGCTTTCGCCAGCGTGCGGGCCCTGAGCCAGTACACCATGAAGGAACTGCTGGAGATGGGGGTCGACG
>CAYWAR010000214.1:0-5064 GCA_964455765.1 uncultured Elusimicrobia bacterium | reverse complement strand
GGGCCGTGTGGGCTTGGCCGTTGGCGGCCGCGGGCCTTCCGCGATGCTCCTCGCGGGGGCGGGAGCGCTTGGGCGCCGGCGCGCTCTTGGACGCGGGCCGGGCCAAGGGCGGCTCGCTGGGGCCGGAGGCCGGATCGGCCCAGTGCTTCTCGCGCAGGAGCACCTTGGCCGGCTTGGCTCCGATGCCGAGGAATCCGCTGGAGCCCTCCGCCAGCACCTGCACCTCGACTTGGTCGCGCCTGAGGCCGAGCTCCTTGAGCCCGGTCTCCACGGCCACGGTCACTGATTTCCCTTCGATCTCGAGTTCTCTCATAGTCTCTCCTTGAGCGCGGCCTGCGTGATCACGCCGAGCACGCTGTTAGTCAGCCAATAGAGCACCAGCCCGGCCGGGAAGTTCAGGAACATGAAGGTGAAGATCACCGGCATGTATTGGAACATCTTCGCCTGCATCGGGTCCGCGGCCTGCACCGGGTTCATCTTGCTCTGCAGGAACATGATCCCGCCCATCAACAGAGGGAGGACGTAGAAGGGGTCGTGGGCCGAAAGGTCCTTGACCCAGAACATCCAGGGAGCGCCGTGCAGTTCCCAGGAGTTCCGCAGGGCGTTGAAGAGCGCCACGAACACCGGCATCTGGGCGAGCACGGGAAGACAGCCTCCCAGCGGATTGGCCCCGTGCTTCTTGTAAAGCTCCATCATCTCCACGTTCATGCGGCTGGGGTCCTTGCTGAATTTCTGCTGTATCTTGGCGATCTCCGGCTGAACCCGCTTCATGGCCGCGGCCGATTTCATCTGCTTCCAGGTCAGCGGGAAGAGCACGAGCTGCAGGCCGAGGGTCATCAGGATGATGGCCCAGCCGTAGTTGCCGGTCAGGTGATAGAGGCGGTGGAGGACCTTCAGGGCGAAGCGCCCCAGGCGGGTGAACCAGCCGAAGTCGACGGAGCGCTCCAGGCCGAGGCCGAGGCCCTGCATGGCGGTGTAGCTCTTGGGGCCGAGATAGAAAGGGATGTCGAGCGTCAGCGCGGCGCCGGGCTCCAGGCGCGAGGGCAAGGCCTGGGCTTTGAGCCAGGGGGCGAGGGCCGCTTCCTTGCCGACCTTGGCCGCTCCGGTCCGATATCCCGAGAAGCGGTCTTCCGGCGGAAAAACGGCGGCCAGGAAATAGCGGTTCTCCACTGCCAGCCATTTCCACGGTTTTTCATGCGCCAGGGGCTCCTCCTTCACCTTGAAGGTCTCGATCCGGTCCTGGGTCCGGCCCGCGGCGGGCGGCATGAGCGCGAGGGCCCGCCATTGGGAGGAGTTCTCCTTGAGCTCGCTGGCCACCGTACCCAAGCCGGGGCCAAGGGAGAGCTCCCACGCGGGGAGATCGAAGGGCTCCTTCCTGGGATTGGAGAAGGTCAGGCGCAGCGTATGAAGGAGGGTTTTCGGGTCGAAGCGGTATTCCTTGCGGATGGAGGCGCCCGAGGCATGCTCCGCCAGGAAGACGAAAGAGTCCGCTTCAGGACCGGAGGGCCGGCCCGAGGCCAGCCTCGCGGTGGCCTGATCCGGCGCGAAACGAAGTTCGGGCAAGGTGGAAAGGAAGCCGGGCTCGGGATGGGGGATGAGTTCCACGCGGCCCAGGGGGCCGGGATAGCGGAATCCGGAGAGCGCCGCGCCATCGGCGCGGACGCTGACCCCGAGCCCGCCGGAACGGAATTCCCAGGACTCTTCTTCCGCCTCGGGCGTCGGGGCGGCGGAGCGCGATCGTCCCGCGCCGGCGTTGAGGGAGGCGGCCGGGGCCATGGAGCTTCTTCCCTCGGAGTCACCCCGCTCCGCGGCCGGAGGCCCCGCGGGGACGGAAGCGGACTTGACCGCCTGGGCCGGGGGCTTGGGGTAATAGCGGTCCATGAGGGCGAACCAGCCGACGTAGACGCAGATCGACAGGGCCACGGCCAGGATGAGATTGCGTTCCATTATCACCGATCCTTTTCATTCAACGGCGACGCCCGTCCGGCGGAGATCAGACGACCGGGTCGTGACCGCCTGGGTGGAAGGGATGACAGCGGAGCAGACGGCGGAGGATCTGCGGGGCGGCGCGGCGCAGGGGATAACGCTCCAGGCTCTCCCGGGCGTACGCGCTGCAGGAGGGCGAGAACCTGCAGGTCGGCGGCAAGAGCGCCGACCGGACGGCCCGATAGAGGTCCAGGGACTCGAGCAGGAGCGTGTTAGCCATTGCGGAAGATGCCGGCTTTCCGGCACAGATCCAATACGGCTGTCTCAGCTTCATCCAGACCTTTCCAACGGCAACCCGGGCGGGGGTAGAACACGCAATCCGCCCCGGGGGATATCTTGTCCCGATTGAAGCGGAACGCCTCCCGAAGAAGGCGCTTCAACCGGTTGCGGCCGACGGCTTTTCCAAGTTTTCTGCTGACGGAAAGCCCGAGGCGGGCTCCGGTGGAGGACTCGCGCTTGCGCAGCCAGAGCACCAAGTCCTTGCGCGAGAGCCTGCGCCCGGACGAGAACACGGACTCCATGTCGGAGCCTGCCAAGCGGACCGTCCTTGCGAGCTTCCCGGTGCGCACGAGGAGCTCGGGGGTTATGGGTTGAGCTTCTTGCGGCCTTTTCTACGGCGGCGGCTGAGCGTCTGCCTTCCGCCCGCGGTGCTCATGCGGGCTCGGAAACCGATGTGTTTTGCGCGCTTGCGCCTGTTAGGCCTGAATGTAGGGAGCATAATCAGTCATTATATATTACTTTGAATCGGGAATTCCAACAGCCATTGATTGTCAAGCGGAATTTCAGTTTGATATACGCCATGGACATCGACAGCCTGCTCAAGGAAGCCCGGCTCTTCCCGCCCGACCCCGCATTCTCCCGGAAGGCCCATGTCTCGGGCCGGGCCGCGTTCGAGCGCCTCGCCAGGCGGGCCGCCAAGGACCCCCGGGCGTTCTGGGCCGCGGCCGCCCGGGAACTGCGCTGGCGCAAGCCGTGGAAGCGGGTGCTGGAGTGGAAGCCCCCCTTCGCCAAGTGGTTCGTCGGCGGGCGCCTGAACGCGAGCGAGAACTGCCTCGACCGGCACCTGGAAGGTCCGCGGCGCAACAAAGCCGCGCTCGTGTGGGAGGGCGAGCCCGGGGACACGCGCACCCTGACCTACCTCCAGCTCCACCGGGAGGTCTGCCGTTTCGCCGATGCGCTCTCGACGATGGGAGTGCGCCGGGGCGACCGCGTCGCCGTCTACATGCCCCTCGTCCCCGAGGCGGTGGTCGCCATGCTCGCCTGCGCGCGCCTGGGCGCCGCGCACAGCGTGGTCTTCGGCGGCTTCTCCGCCGAGGCGCTGCGCGAGCGCATCCTCGACGCCCAGGCCAAGCTCGTCATCACGGCGGACGGCGGCTGGCGCAAGGGAGAGATCGTCCGGCTCAAGGACAGCGTGGACGCCGCCGTGGACGCCTGTCCCTGCGTCGAGAAGGTCGTGGTGCTCAAACGCACCGGCCAGGCCGTGCGCTGGACCGAGGGACGCGACATCTGGTGGGAGGACGCCCTCAAGGACGCCCGCGCGGACCGCCCTCCCGAAGCTTTCGACGCCGAGAATCCTCTCTTCATCCTCTATACCTCCGGGACGACCGGGAAGCCCAAGGGCGTGGTGCATTCCACCGGGGGGTATCTGGCCCAGGCGGCCTTGACCGCGCGGCTGGTCTTCGACCTCAAGGACGAGGATGTGTTCTGGTGCACCGCGGACATAGGCTGGGTGACCGGACACAGCTACGTGGTCTACGGTCCCTTGGCCGCGGGAGCCACGGTATTCCTCTACGAGGGCGCGCCGCTCTTCCCCCAGCCCGACCGGTTCTGGTCGATGATCGAAAAACACAGGGTCACGGTCTTCTACACCGCTCCCACGGCGATACGGACCTTCCTCCGTCTCGGAGCCAAGTGGCCCGACCAGCGGGACCTCTCGAGCCTTCGCCTGCTGGGCACGGTCGGCGAACCCATCAATCCCGAAGCCTGGCTCTGGTACCGGCGCGTCATCGGCAAGGACCGCTGTCCCGTGGTCGACACCTGGTGGCAGACCGAGACCGGGGCCATCATGATCACCCCCCTCCCCGGCGCCGTGGCCCTCAAGCCGGGCTCGGCCACCCTCCCTTTCCCGGGCATATCGGCCAAGGTCGTGGACCGCTCGGGCCGCCCGGTGCCGCCGGACGCCGGGGGCTTCCTGGTGGTGGACAAGCCGTGGCCCGCGATGTTGAGGACGATCTACGGAGACCCGGAACGCTATAAGACACAGTATTTCAGCCAGATCCCCGGAGCGTATTTCACCGGGGACGGGGCGCGCCGGGACAAGGACGGCTACTTCTGGATACTCGGGAGGGTGGACGACGTCATCAACGTGGCCGGACACAGGCTCTCGACCATGGAGATCGAGTCCGCCCTCGTGAGCCATCCCAAGGTGGCGGAGGCCGCGGTGGTGGGCCACGCCGACGAGATCAAGGGACAAGGCATCACCGCCTTCGTCACGCTGCAGGCCCTCATCTTGGCCGACGAGCCCCTCAAGGAGGAATTGCGCCAGGCCGTGGCGCGGGGGATCGGCTCCATCGCCAAGCCCGACGTCATCCGCTTCACCGACGCCCTTCCCAAGACCCGTTCCGGAAAGATCATGCGCCGCCTCCTGCGCGAGATAGCCAACGGGTCCTCGGTCAAGGGAGACACCACCACGCTCGAGGACCTCTCCACGCTGGCGAAACTGCAGGCGGGCGAGGATGAGTGACGCAACGGCCAGGTCCCTGCTCGTTCTCGGCCTGCTCTGCCTTCTCCCGCCGGGCTCCTCGTCCCAGGAGGAAGGAGGCCCCCTGGAAGAGGACGCCGCAACCGGGGCCCCGGCGGCCACGGCCGGGGCCAATCTCACCCGGGCCTGGCAGCTCGCCCGCCGGACCTACGCGGATGCCGCCCTGGCGGGGATAACGGGCTGGAGAGACGCGGAGGGCTCCGTTGTCTGCAGCCCCTCCGCCCCGTTCCAGGACGGCTGGACCTACAGTTTCTTCTCCCCCTCCCAGCGGCAGTATCTCATGGTGGCCTCCTGCCTGGGCAAGCTCGCCGGACCCG
>CAYWAR010000213.1:0-5077 GCA_964455765.1 uncultured Elusimicrobia bacterium | reverse complement strand
TCCCCCCCGCGGGGGGGGGCGGCGTGACCATACTCAAACCCATCAAAGGGATCGACCGCGGGATGGTCGAGAACCTGGCCAGCTTCCTTTCGCAGGACCATCCCCGGTTCCAGGTGATCTTCTGCCTGCATGACCCCGAAGACCCCGCCCTGCCCCTCTTGCGCGCGCTCAAGGCGGAGCATCCCGAGGCCGACGCCGAGATCGTCATCTCCGGACACCGCATCGGTTACAACCCGAAGGTGAACAATCTCTCCAACGCGACCCCCTACATCAAGCACGACTTGCTGATGCTCTCGGATTCCGACGTCCGCGTCGAGGTGGATTTCCTGCGGCGCGCGACCCGGGACCTGGAGGACCCCTCCGTCGGCTTGGCCACCTATTTCTACGTCTCCCGGAACGCGGGCGGCGCGGGCTCCGCGCTGGAAGCGCTCTCGGTCAACGCGCAGTTCCTTCCCCAGGCTCTCACCGCGGCCGTGCTCGGCGGGATGCGCTTCGCCATGGGGGCGGCGATCCTGGTCCGCCGGAGCGTCTTCGACGCCGCGGGCGGCTTTCCGGCCCTGAGCGCTCACCTAGCCGACGATTTCCGCCTCGGGGAGGCGGTCGCCTCCCTCGGCTCCCGCGTGGAGATCGCCCGGCCCGTCGTGACGACTGTGCCCGAGGACCTGGGCTGGACGGAGCACTTCGACCACATGGTGCGCCAGATGAGCACCATCCGCGTCTGTAGTCCCGCCGGCTATCTGGGCAGCGCCCTGCTCCAGGGCTTCTTCCTCCTCTGCCTGCATGCCCTCCTCTTCGGGCCCACAGCCCTCACCCTTTCCCTCCTCCTCCTGACCGCGGCTTGCCGGATGGGGTCGACGGCCTGGATCCACGCGGCGGTCCTGCGCGACCCGGGCATGCTCCGGCTCCTGCCCCTTCTGCCCGTCAGCGATCTGCTCCAGACCGCGGCCTGGGTCGCCGGCCTGAGGACGCGCACCGTCTCTTGGCGGGGCGAGACCTACAGCGTTGAGCCCAGCGGCCGCCTCCTTCCCTCCCTGCCCAGGCTCAGGCCTCGGGTACTCTGACCCGGCCCCGCGACCCATGACCCCTGGAGGCGGCCTCCAAGTCCTTCTCGACATCGGAGCGTACCAGCCCCCGATCGCGGGCCTGCCGCCCGCGCTGCGCGCGGCGCGGCTCCTGCGCCGGGAGGCGACGGGGACCCGGCGACTGGTCCTTGCCTCGATCGAGCCTTCCTTCCTCGGTGCCTGGCGTGAGCAGTTGCGGGAACTCCCTTGGGTCCAGGCGCCCAGTGACCCAGCCGCCCTCTTCGAGGGCGGCTACTTGAACCCGGAGGCTCCCCTGCTGGAACTCCCCTGCGGCTCCCTGCCGGAGGCCGGGACCCTGGCCGGCTTCCTGAGGACGGCCGGGGCGCTGGAAGGTCCCGCCCTGGCCGTGGACGAAGACTGCGCGCTCGCCGCGTATTATCCGCGCGCGGCCCTGCGCGCCGAGTCTCTCGCGCGCGCATCCGGCGCCGCCGCAGCCCAGGCGCCGCGGCGCATCAGCGTGCGCCCGGGTTCCTGGACCCGGATCAGGAAGCCGGAGGACGCCTCCCGGGCGCAGGAGCGCCTCTGGAGTTCCCTCCCCCGGGAGAGCGACGGCTACATCGCCCGCTTCGACCGCGTCCTCTCCATCGCCTTGTCCAAACGCCTCATCGCCCTACCCATCACCCCCAACCAGCTCACGACCCTGGGCCTGGCGGTCGGCTTGCTCGGGGCCGCGCTGCTGGCCCAGCCCTCCTACCCGCTCTGCGTGCTGGGAGCCCTCCTGCTCTGGTCCTGCTGCATCCTCGACGGCTGCGACGGGGAAGTGGCGCGGCTCAAGCTCCTCGATTCGCCGGCCGGAGCCCGCTTCGACGCGCTCGCCGACAACGCCGTGCATCTGGCCGTCTTCATCGCGATCCCGGCGCATGTCGCGGCCGCCCACCCCGGGGCGGAGATCCTCCGTCCCGCCCTCGCCCTCCTCTCGGGCTTCCTTTTGAGCGCGTTCTGGACCTGGCGGCTGATCCTCAGGGCGCCCGGACGAAGCCCCCTGCAGAGGATCTTCGAGCGCGTCGCCAGCCGCGATTTCCTCTACCTCGTCCTCCTCCTCGCCCTCGCCCGCAGGCTCGACTGGTTCCTCTGGGCCGCGGCCGCCGGCTCCCACCTCTTCTGGGCGGCTCTGCTCGCCTCCCAGATGCTCCCCGGGGGAAAGCGCGCGCCGTGAGGCTCCTGCGCAAGGTCATCCTCGCGGCCGGACTCCTCACGCTGGCCTTCCTCCTTTGGAAGCTGGACCCGGCGGAGATCTGGCGCCTGTCCTCGGCCGTCGGCTGGGGTTTCCTTCTGATCCTGGCCCAGGAAGCCGTGCCCCATCTCTTCAACACCCTGGGGTGGGTCTTCGCGATGAGCCGGGAACACGCGCGGCTCTTCCGCTTCGGCGAGCTCTACCGCCACAGAATCCAAGGAGACGGGGTGAACTACCTGACGCCCAGCGGGACCATCGCCGGGGAGTACACCCGCGCCCTGCTGGTGGACAACGCGGTCGCCGCCGACATCCGGATGGGCGGGGTGGCGGCGGCCAAGTGCACCCAATCCATCGCCCAGATCAGCTTCGCCATGCTCGGCACGGCCCTGCTCCTGCCGGGAAGCATCCCGGCCCTCTCCCCCTATGAGGATTCCCTGAGGACGCTCGCCTTCTCCGTGCTGGCCGGACTCGGCGCCGCCGGAGCCGTGGAGCTTTTCCTGCGCAAAAGCCCCCCTCCGCCCGCGGCGCAAGGGCATTGGCTCAGGGGCCTCCCCTCCCAGGTGCGCGGCTATTTCCGGGCCCATCCCGGCCGCTGGCTGGCCTCCATCTTCTTCTTCGGGCTCGGCTACGCATGGAGCGCCCTGGAGGTCTATTGGGCCTGCCGCTTCCTGGGGATGCCGGTGGACGCCCGCACGGCCCTCCTCATCGAAGTGCTCTCCAACTCCGCGGACATGCTCTTCTTCATGGTCCCCGCCAAGGTCGGGACGCAGGAGGCTGGGAAGACGGCCATCTTCCATTGGCTCGGGCTCGGGGCCCGGACCGGGCTGGCGTTCGGCATCGTCCGTCATCTGCGGGAACTGCTCTGGGCCGCCCTCGGGATGGCGCTCTACAGCCTGGAACTGCGCAAGAACCCCGCCGCAACCTTGGCGCGGACCTGACGCCGGGGAAACGCATGCGTTTTCCCGGCGTTCAGGGATAGGGGGGGCCTCAGACCAGCTCTATTCGGAGATCCTCGATGGCGGCGCGGACGCGGGGGCTGAGGAGCGCCTGCAAGTCGCGGTAGGAGTGGTGGGTCGGCGTGGGACGCCCGCCGAACGGGAGCATGGATTCGTCCGCGGTGGGGTGGAAATAGATCTCCGTCTCTCCCTCGGGAAGGCGGGAGAGCAGGTGCCTGAGGTACTCCTCGTCCATGAGGCCGGAGCGCAGGAGGCCATAGGAGCGGTCCACGACGCGGAGGGCTCCGGCGCGGGGGAGCAGGGCCGTGCGCAGCGCCTCGAAGACCAGGCCCTCGGCCAGCCGCCCGAGGCCTGCTCCGAAGGACAGCGCCCGGCGCAGTTCCCCGCCGGGCAGGCGCACGCGCGTGAACCCGTATTCCCGACATAGGCGGATCAGGATCGGGAAAACGGTGGGATGCGCGTGGAGGTTGAGATGCCCGTCCACATGGGAGGGCTTGAGACCGAAGGACAGGAAACGCTCGAACTGGGCCCGCATCTCCCGCTCCAAGGCCGGACGCAGGTCCCTGCGCAGAAAATACTTGAGCCCGCAGAGCGCCGGGCCGCAAGGGAAGGCGCCGCCGGGAGCCAAGTCCGGGTCCGAGAGAGGAGAGGAAGCCCGCCCCGAGCATAGGGCGAGGTGCAGGCCGACCGATAGGCCGGGATATTCCGTCTTCGCACGGAGCGCCGAGGCCGCGGCGCTGTTTCCAGCCGCGAGCCAGCTCGCGTGCCGGAGCAGTCCTTCCCGATGGGCGCGGAATATCCCTTCATCGACCTCGGGGCCGTGGCCGAGGTCGTCGGCCGTCAGGAGGAGACGCCTCAATTCGGGGGGGCGGGAGGGACCGCGTTAATATCACCGTAATGGTTTTTCATGATGCCGTTCTCATCCATGCTGTAGCCCCAGGTGTTGTACTTCAAGCTCTCAGTGCAAGGGCTGCCGCCTTTGCATCGCTTGGCGCAGGCGGTCACCCTCGTCGCGCCGAGATTGCACGGGTCGGAGGACCCCGGGTCGCCGGCGTAGTAGATGTAGTCCAGACCGTCCCACTTCTGGGAGGCGAGGTATTTGCAGGCCACCAGCTTGCAGCCTCCCATCGAGCTCGAGCAGCTCTGGCTGTTGCAGGAGTCCTGGAGCCGGCCGTTCGCGTAGCCGGGGTTGTCGAGCTTGTACATCCGGTTGGCCTGGCCGATCATCTTCACCATCGCGGCCGCGGTGTCGGCCTTGGAGCTCTCGATGGTCTTGGTGTATTGGGGGATGCCGAGCGTCATCAATATCCCGACGATGAGCACCACCACGAGCAGCTCGATGAGCGTGAATCCTGCGGGACCCGCGTGCCAGCGGGGAGTGCCGACTCCACTCGCTGTTGAGACTCGGCCCCTCTGAGCGCGGCGCATGTCCATGACCCCTCCCGCCGGGTGGCCCGGCGCAGGCATGGTAGCAAAACGGAGGTCAGTCGTTCACGATGGTCGGAGTGATGAAGATGACCAGGTCCGTGTTGCTCCTCTGATTGCTCATGCTGGTAAATAGCCAGCCGATGAGCGGGATGTAGCCGAGCAAGGGGACCTTGCGCACCACCTTGGTCTCCTTGGACTCCAGCAGGCCGCCGAGCACCAGGGTCTGGCCGTTCTTGACCCGGACCACGGTGGAGGCTCCCCGGGAGACCGGGTCGAAGACGGGCTTGGAGGGGACGGATATCTTGGACTCGTTGACGTTGGTGAAGGACGGCTCGACGAGCATCGTGATGTAGCCGTCCTTGTTGACCTGGGGCGTCACGCTGAGCTTGAGCCCGGTGGTGACGCGCTCGGGCTCGCTGGTGGAGGAGGTGATGCCG
>CAYWAR010000212.1:0-5102 GCA_964455765.1 uncultured Elusimicrobia bacterium | reverse complement strand
CTGCGGGAGAGGAGCACGCCCGCCCTCCGAGGACGGCGGCCCCTTGGCCGCCGCCAAGCTGGAAGCCGACGCCACGGGCATGGCCCTCTGGCACCGGGGAGGAGCGGGCGCGGGCCTGCGCGAGTCCGCGCTGCTCTCCCAGCTCAAATACACCTACGACGACGCGGAGCTGGGCTTGGACGTATTCCCCCCGGGCCGCACGGACGCAGATCTCCAGCAGGTCGACCTGCGGACCATGAACAGTTGGCGCATGTCTCTCGCCGAGGTCCCCACGGCCGAGATGCTCGAGCTCCAGCTCATCAACGCGGTGGCGCCCTTCATCCTCTGCGCGAAGCTGAAATCCCTCATGCTCCGCAAGCGCACCTTCGACAAGCACATGGTCAACGTCTCGGCCATGGAGGGCAGCTTCTCCCGGCACACCAAGACCGACAAGCATCCCCACACCAACATGGCCAAGGCCGCGCTCAACATGCTGACCCTGACCTCGGCCCCGGACTACGCCAAGGACGGCATCCACATGAACGCAGTGGACACGGGCTGGGTGACCGACGAGGACCCCGCGCAGCTATCGAGCCGCAAGAGCCAGGTCCACGATTTCCAGCCGCCGCTGGACATCGTCGACGGCGCGGCCCGCGTCTGCGACCCGTTCTTCTCCGGCCTCCTCACGGGCAAGCACCTCTGGGGGAAATTCCTCAAGGACTACAAGCCCGCGCCCTGGTGAGCATGGACCCCTCGATCCCCGCCTCTCTGCCCTGCTGGTCCTGCGGCGCGTTCGTCGACCGCAGCGACCGCTTCTGCCGCAACTGCGGCAAGGGACAGGGAGCCGACGTCCCCTGGTACTATCGGCACTGGGGGATCGTCCTCCTCGCCCTCTTCGGGTTGGGACCTTTCGCGCTGATCCCGGTCTGGCGCTCGCCCGTCCTATCGAGGAACGCCAAGCTGGCCTACACCGCCGCCCTGCTCGCGGCCACGGCCTTCGTGGGGTGGCGCGTCTATCAAGCGTGGCTCTTCGCCCGCTCCCTGCTGGGCGTATAGATCGGAGGCGACCATCGAATTCGAGCTGACGGAGACGGCCCGGGAAGCGCGGGATTCGGCGCGGGCGTTTGCCGAGCGCCTCAAGCCCCTGGCCGCGCTCTGGGACGAGGCCGAGGCCATCCCCCCCGAGTCCCTGCGCGAGGGGGGCCGGCTTGGCTTCTTCGGGCTGATGGTGGCCCCGGAGTACGGCGGCCTGGGCCTCGACGCCCTGAGCTATGCCGCGGCCATGGAGGAGCTCGCGCGCGCCAACGCCGCCTACCAGGGCTGCCTCAGCGTGCACAACTCCTTGGTCTGCGCCGCCCTCTCGCACTTCGGCACGCCGGAACAAAAGAGCCGCTGTCTGCCCAGGCTCGCCCGCGGCGAATGGATCGGCGCCTACAGCCTATCGGAGGCGGGCTCGGGCAGCGACGCCGGCTCCATCCGGACCGCGGCCAAGCCCGCGGGGGAGGGTTTCGCCATCACCGGCACGAAATGCTGGGTGAGCAACGCCGGGATCGCCGACCTCTTCGTGGTCTTCGTCTCCACCAGTCCCGAGAGCGCCAGCCGCGGGATCAGCTGTTTTCTCGTCGAGAAGGGTATCCCGGGCTTCGCCCTGGGGCGCAAGGAGAAGAAGATGGGCCTGCGCGCCTCCGACACCCGCGAGCTCCGCTTCCAGGACTGCCGCGTGCCGCGCTCGGCGCTCTTGGGCTCGCTCAATGGGGGCTTCAAGGTGGCCATGCGCCTGCTCGACGGGGGCCGGGTCGGCATCGGCGCTCAGGCGGTCGGGATCGCCCAGGCCGCCTTCGAGGAGGCGCTGGCCTACGCCAAGGAGCGCCGCCTGTTCGGAAAACCCCTCGCCGAGTGCCAGATGACCCAAGCCACGCGCGCGGACTGGTCCGGGGCCATAGCGCCGGCGCGCCTGCTGGGGCGGCGCGCGGCCTTCCTCCTCTCGCGCGGCGAGCGATGCACCAAGGAGGCGTCCATGGCCAAGCTCTTCGCCTCCGTCACCGCCAACCGCGTGGTCTACGACGCGGTGCAGATCCACGGGGGCAACGGCATCGTGCGGGAATTCCCGGTCGAGCGCTATTTCCGCGACGCCCGCGCCTCGGAGATCTACGAGGGCACCTCCGAGATCCAGCGCCTGATCATCGCCCGCGAGGTCCTGCGCGCCCATAAGCTCTGACTCCCGAAGACCCTTGCGGCGCGTGGGCCCGCGCGCTATGCTATAGGCCGGGGATAGGGGCAGCGCTGGAGGGGATCATGGCCATCCGAAAATCGCGTCATCAACCGCGGACCGCGGCGTTCGCGCTCCTCATGACGGCTTTCCCGGCGGCCCGGGCCGCGGAACTGCCGCCATGCCCGCCCGGTTGGGACGCGGCGAAATGGTCGGACGCCAAGCATGTCACGCCCAAATACAGGGTAGGCCGCATCATCGCCGGATTTCCGCACGACCCGGCCGGCCTGCGGACGGCTCTGCCCTTGATACAGGTTTATCATCCCGGCTCGAGCATCTTGCCCGGCAAGGGCGACAAGATCCACATCCCCTGCGTCGGCTCCATAGACCTCATCCGGGCCGCGGGCGGCCCGAGCGGCGGGGAGGCGTGGCAGTGGCTGGTGGACAAGGATGAGTGCGGACTCTGCAAGCCCGATGTATGCGAGTCCGGCCGCTCGGAGGACTTTCCGTACGCACCCCCCGCACCCGCCGGGGCGTCCGCTCCTCGCCCGGGGCGAAGCCCGGGGGTCGAGCCGCGCTCCGCGGGGGTGACCTGCAAGCCGCCCAACGCCAAGGCGGCCGTCGAAAGCGTGCTCGCGAGGCCCGGCATGAGCGATGCCCTTCGCCGCGCGTGCCGCAACCGGACGGATTGGACTTTCCCCGACGCGGTGATCGACGAACTGCGCAGAAAGGACGAGCGCTGGGGCTATTGGTGCCGCCGAGGGAATTGCGGCGACCCTTCCCACGATGTCCTGGCGTACTATTGCGGATACGGCAAGGCGGTTGAGAGGTCCGACGCGGCGCGCGGCGTGGACTACATCGTCGCTTCCTGCTACAACGAGCCGGGCGACGGCAACCCCTCGATCGGCTGGACGCTCCTCGAACCCAATCCGCGCGGAACGGCCGCGTGGACGAGCCGGGGGCGCTTTAAGAGCGGTCCGCCGGCTCGGTAGCCGGCCGGGCGCCCGGACTCGAGGGAGGTCAGCGTTTTCCGAAGTCTTTCTTGAGGTAGTCCAGGCTCTTGGCGAGCAGGTCGCGCCCTCCGATCCCCCGCCCCTTCCTGAACAACAGGAAGCACGCGATCGAAGCCAGCATCGCGGCCAATCCGATCAGCCATGGAAGGAGGGAGGCGCTCCGGCCGCGCTCGTAATTGGAGCGGAATCTCCTCTCTAGAAACAGGCGGTCGATGTCCACGCTGCCGTCCAGGATGGGCCCGCCGGACTTGCCGCGCCGGTATTGATCGAAGAATCGTCCGTCAAGACGGGCCGCGGACTGGATGCTGAGGAGCGCGCCCGCCTTGTCGCCCAAGGCCTCCCTGGCATAGGCGGCCACGGCATGCGCGAGCGCGCTCTTAGGGTCCAAGGCGATGGCTTTCTCCGCGCTCGCCAGCGCCTCGGCGAACTTCCCCTGCTTGAATTGGGCCCACGCCAGCGTCGTCCAGGCGCGCGCGTCCCGAGAGTCCAATTCGATGGCCTTTTTGGCGTCGGCCTCGGCCTCCGAGTATTTGCCCGCCATGTTATGCGCCATCGCACGCCCGAGCCAGGCGGCGTGGTTCTCCGGATCGAGCTCGATGGCCTGGGTCAGGTCCGCGATGGCCCCATCCCAATCCCCCCGGTCCAGTTTCAGCATCGCTTTCTGCACGAGGTCGGCGGCCTGGGCCTCCTTCCCTTGGTTTTCGGCGCCCTCCCTCAAGAGGACGGGATCGCCGGGAGGCTTCTCCTTGGCGGCCTGCTCCGGGGGAACCCCCTCCTCCGGGCTTTCCTCCGCCGTCTTCTCTCCCGCGCCCTCGGGCATCGCCGCTCGGGATTGATCCACGGGCGTACCCGCGTCCCTCCATTTCAGGTTGGCCGGGGGGCCCAAGGACAGCGAGCCCTGTCCTCCCCCGATGAAACCCATCCCCTTGTCCGCTCCTAGAAGCTTCTCCATCGTCCGGCCCCCCAACATGTCCGTATTCCGCGGAGCCGAGGGACCCGCTTTGGCGCCCGCGGTCATGTTGGGTACGCTCCTGAGGGCGACCGCGGCTTTCCCCTGGGGCAGGCCGAAACCCGCCGCGGATAAGTCGCCGCCGGGGGAGGCTCCGACTTTCTGCCCGGGAGGGACGTTGAAGAATCCTCCCGTGGGACCGGGTTGGGGGCCGAAAGCGCCGCCGGGATTTCCCCCGCCCGGATTGCCTCCGCCAGGGTTGCCTCCGCCGGGGTTTCCCCCGCCCGGGTTTCCCCCGCCGGGGTTGCCTCCGCCCGGATTGCCTCCGCCGGGAGGAGGGTCAGGGTCAGGATCGGGCCCTGGTCCGGGACCCGGTCCAGGGCCGGGTCCAGGGCCGGGACCAGAACCGGGCGGAGGATCATCCGGATCGGGAGGAGGAGGCGGAGGACTGTAGGGATCTGGGGTATTGGGGTTTCCTCCCGCGGGTTTAGGATCCCCGCGGAACAATCCGATCAGCCAACGCACGGGAGCCGTGACGACCTTGACGATCTTCTTGAGCGCCTTTTTCAGCCAACCGAAGAGGGAGTCCATGGAGGGCGTGTCCGCCTGGCTCCAAGCGTCGCCTTGGCGGCCCGCGAACGATTGGGCCGCGTCGCCGGCCCTTTGCAGGACATCTTGCGCCGTTTGGACCAGGTCGACCGGTCCGGCCGCTTTCACATGGGAAGCATGCCACCCGATCAATGCCGCGGAAAAAGCCAAGGACAATATTCCAGGCATACTCGAGACCGCCGAGTGCGGTCCCGTTCAGAGTATAAGCCCCGCCCATAATCCTGTCAAGACCGGGACTCCCGCGCGATTGTTGTATAATCAACCCTCGTGAGCCCGTAGCTCAGGGGTAGAGCACGCGCCTTTTAAGCGTGGGGCCGTGGGTTCGAATCCCACCGGGCTCAAG
>CAYWAR010000211.1:0-5117 GCA_964455765.1 uncultured Elusimicrobia bacterium | reverse complement strand
CTCTGCTCGAGACGGCGGGCGGGTCGGCCTGGGCCATGCTGCTGCTGGACGCGGGAGCCATCGGCGCCACCCTGGAAGGCTCGCTGGGCGGGCAGGACGCCGGCGGCAAGTCGGCGATGGAAGCGGAGCTCACCCTGCCGCAGCGGGCACTGGTTGCCCGGGTGGCGCGCTCACTCGGTCAGGACCTGGCCCAGGCGGTCCGGACCGCGGTCGGGCTCGAGCTGGTGCTCTAGGAAGCGCAGATCTCGCTGGGGTTGGTGCATCACTATGTGGTCCTGTTCGTCGGTTCCGAGGGCGGGGTCCAGGCCTCCGGCGTGAAGGCGTCCAAGGAGCGGTCCTGGGGCCTGCGGGAGGTCCAGGATGCCCGCGCCTTCGACGAGCTTTCCGGAGGCAAGGCCCGCTTGAGCGCGGGAACGCTCTCCGAGGGGAAAGGGCCGGCCATCGAGGGGGCCGCCGAAGGGGTTCCCTCGGCCGGCCGCTACCGCCTGGTCGTCCTTCCGCGTTCGTTCTCCTCCTTGCCCGCGGCCGGTTCGCTCGAGGATAAGCGCATGGCCGACGCGCTGGGGCTCATCGACGAGATCTACATGTTCTCCCAGAGCGTCCGGGGGATGGGGCCCGAGGGACTGCGTCCCGGGACCGAGGGAGGGCGGCGTTTGCAAGCCCTGGCCGATCGATCGGGCGTGCGGGCCTCCTCGGCACGGACCCAAGAGGGCATCCGCGCCGTGATCGCGCAGATGTACCTGCAGACCGCCCTCACCCGCCTCAAGGGCTTGGGCGTGACCGACCTCATCGGGAAGCTCTTCGGGAGTCTGCAGGACAGGGGAGCGGCCCTGCTTCCCTTCACGGAGGGAGATCCCGGAGTCCAGACCGTCGAAAAGCTCCTGCGCTATTGGCGGTCGGCCGACGGCGGCTCCTTCCAGGTGCGGCGCGTGGACCTCGCCGAAGGCGGGCATGTGCTCGTCGCGCGGAAGACGGAGTCCCGCGTCCAACTCTGGCTCAAGCCCCAGGGGGGCGCCTCCATCGCCCGATCCAGGACGAACCTGGACCTGGAAGGGCCCAAGGCGCAGGAGGCGACCCTGCGCTCGATGGGCTTCTCCCAGGCGGAGATCGGGCGCTTCGCCAAGGCCGGTCTCACGATACGCCATCTCTTCGGTGCGGACGTGGGCGAGGACCGGGCGTACATCAGCGTCCTCAAGACGCATGCCCGGGCTTTCCGCCGCTACGCCGCCGCCGCCGGCATGAGGCTCGAGGCCTCGCGGGGGGGCTACACGCTCCACCTCATCGAGAGCGCGGGCATCCAGAACGTCGCCGAGGTCTGGAAGCTGCGCATCCAGGGAGAGGGCGGGCGGATCTACGACATAGACACGGGCCTGGACACCACGCATCCTGATTTCGCGGACCGGGTGATGGAATCCGTGGACTTCGTCAACGAGGGTTCGGAGGACTGGATCGGCCACGGCACCCACAAGGCCGGCATCTCCTACGCGAACGGGACCGTCCATAAGGGGATGGCTCCGAAGGCGCTCGGACGCATGGGCAAGGTCTTCTCGCAAGGGGGTTTCGGCGCCTCGGACGGGGACATCATGGCCGCGGCGGTCGACGCGATGAAGTGGGGCGCGGACGTGGTGAGCCTGAGCCTGGGCAGCCCCGGAGGGTCCGACGCGCCCCTGGCGGAGTTCTTCTCCAATCTCATGCGCCGGAAGAACTCGGCCGGGGAATCCCCCATCGGGACGGGGTCGGCCGGGAATTCGGGGCCGTTCAACCGCACGCTCAGCCAGCCCTCGGTCGGCGTGAACATGATCTCGGTGGCGGCCGCGGCCAAGAGCCTCGATGACAAGGAGCCGGAGATCGCCTTCTATTCGTCGGTGGGTCCGGCGCTCGACGGGCGCTTCTCGATGAAGCGCCTGCGCTTGAAGCCGGAGATCACGGCTCTGGGAGGGGACGTCACCACTCCCCCGGGCGTCAAGGACGTCTATGAGCACGGGATCGAATCGGCCAAATCCAAGGACATGGCGCCCGGACCCTCCGATGCCGCGGACGGCAAACATACCCGCATGTCCGGCACCTCGATGTCCAATCCGATGATCGCCGGGATCGCCTTGCTCGTCAAACAGAGCGTGAAGCTGGGAGCCGCGGCCGGGACCGCGGCCTATCAGGCTTTCATGGAGAATCTGCCCTTCTCGGTCAAGATGATCCTCATGGCCTCCTCCCTGGACATGCGCGTGCCGGTCTTCTTCCAGGGCGCCGGCTTCGTGGACGCCCGCGCCGCGGTGGGCCTGGCCGCCCGGAGCTTCGGCGCGGCCCTCCTGCGGGCTCCCGCGCGCTGGGCGCGGACCGCGCTGGCCGCGCTGGGGCTGGCCGCCGCTCCGGCCGCGGCGGCGCCGGCGGCCTATCAATGGATCGGACGGGTGCAGGCCGTTCTCGACGCGGAGGACCGCGTTTACGACGCCGCGGAAGAGGCCAAGAAGGCCGAGCTCGGGCGGCTTGCTCCAGGGAAGGGGGAGGGGCATCCGGAGGCTCCCTCCGATCCCCAAGAGGAGACTCCGACCAAGGGAGAGGCGGGAGACGCGGCCGGCAAGGCGATGGCCGCCAGATTCAACGAGGCCCGCGGCGCCGAACTCCCGGGCCTGCTCGCCGCGCTCAAGGACGAAGCCTGGCTGGTCCGCCTCTACGCGGCTTTCACTCTCCTCAATCTCAAGGCTCCGGAGGCGGTCCAAGCCTTGTCCGAGGCGGCGTTGGGCGACGCGGACGGCAGGGTCCGCCAGGTCGCTTTCCTGGCCCTGGCCGAGACGCCGAGCTACGCCGCCGACGAGCTCCTTAAGAAGGCCCTCTCCAGCCCGCGGGCCGATGTCGGGATGTACGCGGCGTATGTCCTGGCCCGCCATGGGGACGGCTCCGCTGTCCCGAAGCTCGCCGCACTGACGCGCAGCGAGGATAAGAAGATCCGCTTCTCGGCCGCCTGGCTCCTGGGCCAGCTGGGGGCCCGTTCTTCGGCCGAGTCCTCCGGCGCCTTAGGAAGCCGCGTCCGCGACGAAAAAGAGCGCGGCAACGTCCGGCACCTCTCCGCCGCGTCCCTCGCGGAGACCGCCGCGGCCAACCCGGCGGCCGTGTCCGATGAGGCGGTGCTGAGCCTGCTGGCCGCGGCGGGCCCCCAGAACTTCGCGTTGACGCGCACCATCTTCCGATTCTTCAAGACCGCCGCCGGCAAGGGTGAGCTCCTCGCCCGGATGCGGGAAGGGACTTTGCGCACGGTCATCGCCGATTTCGTCCAGCAGCATAAGGCCTCCGTCAACAAGCCGGGGGCGCTCGGGGAGATGACGGCTCTCCTGGCCCGCATGCTCAACATCCCGCTCGACATGCCTTCTCCGGTGCCGGATAAGACCGGGGCGGGGATGCCCGGCGTGGACCCGCGGCTGGGCCCGGTCCATGTGCTCGTCGAGCTGCCGCGGGCCGCGGCCAAGAAGGGGATGAGCGCGCCGCGCATCGAGAAGTTCCGGGATTTCCGCGGCGAGGCCGCCTCCATCCCGGCGGAGGTCTCCTCCCTGGGGTTGGACGCGGAGACTCTCAAGCGCTTCGACGCGGCCCCCCAGGTCGCCATGCCCATCGCCCAGGCCCTCTGGGTCAACGTTCCCGACACCAAACTGACGGCGTTCACCGCGGAGATGGAGTCCAGGGGCTTTCGCGTGCGGCGCGCCAAGCCGGTCTGGCGGCTCATCCACGACACGGGGCCCTCCTCCGGGATGCCGGCCATCCACGAGAAGGAGGGATTGACCGGGCGCGGCGTGCTCGTCGCCTACCTCGACGAAGGAGGGGATACCGCGCACCCGGCCATCGATTCCTCCCGGATCAAGTTCAAGCGCAATTTCAGCGGGGAGGGCGCGGAGGAAGAGGTGGAGTCGGAGAGCGTCGGCCACGGGACGCACGGGATGGCCATCGTGGGCGCTCGCGCCGTGGACGGATCCCCCTATGTCGGCATGGCGCCCGGAGTGGACTTCGCGATCGGCAAGGTGCTCGGGGCCAACGGCGGCAGCGACGTCATGGTGATGGCCGGCATGGAATGGGCGGCGAGCCTGGTCGCGGACCCTCTCAAGACCCCGGTCATCGTCAACATGAGCCTCGGCGGGCCGGGGAACCCCGACGATCCGTTGAGCCTGCTGGTCAATAAGCTCCGCCTCAAGAACATCACGGTCGTGGCCGCGGCCGGCAACGAGGGGCCCCGGGAGGGGACGGTCGGCTCCCCGGCCAACGCGGCATTGGCCCTGCGCATCGGGGCGGTGGATAAGAAGAAGGAGCTGGCCTTCTACTCCTCCCGCGGGGACCGGGGCAAGCTGGACCTCTCCTGGGTCGACTTCGGCGGAGCCGTGGAGTTCGGCCTGCCCAATCCCTACGAGATCGTCTCGGCCTTGAGCACGCGCCTGGCCGAGGCCATGAAGAACGCCCCGACCACGGTGCTCTGGAAGGGCAAGCCTCTCTATCAGACCATGTCCGGGACCTCCATGGCCGCCCCGCACACCACCGGGAAGCTCGCCGTGCTCATCGAGCGCATGGCCAAGACCATGCTGGAGCGCTTCGGCCGCCTGCCGGATGGTTATACCCTCTTCCTGGAGAAGATCATTCGCGAGACGGCCGAGGTCATGGGGGGCTACGGGACGCACGAGGTCGGGGCCGGACTCATCCGCGAGCCCAAGGCCTTGGCGGCCCTCGACGAGGCGCTCAAGGACCCCGATAAAGTCGTCGCCGAGTCCGAGGCCCTGGGCAAGGCGGCCCGCGAGAGGTACGGCGACGCCGCGGCCTCCTCGCCCAAAGGGTTCTGGCTCAAGCCCTTCGAGGCGGCCCGTTCCGTCCTGCGCCGCTGGGTCCTGCCCGCCTTGACGCTCTTCGTCCTGCCTTTCCCGCGTTGAGAAAAAACGCTGCGCGTTTTTCCTCAACGCGCTCATATATTTATACCATGCCCTATCCCATGTTGAACTTGCTGTCCTGGCTGCTCGGCGGCGCGGTGTTCGCGCAGACCCTTTCGACGGCCCCAGTCCCGGAAACGCCGTTGGAGGGGCAACGGGGAGTGGGGGGGGGGGGGGGGGGGGGGCGGGGGCCCCCCGCGCCCACCGCGACGCGGAGCC
>CAYWAR010000210.1:0-5131 GCA_964455765.1 uncultured Elusimicrobia bacterium | reverse complement strand
GGTCGAGCGCAAGCAGAGCGCCGTCATCCAGGACCGCATCGGCGCCAACCGGGCGGAGATATTCGGGTTCCGGGCGCTGGGCCTCTTCCACATCCTCTCCGACGCGATCAAGATGCTCGTCAAGGAGGATTTCGCCCCGCCCAATGGGATGAGGCTCTGGCACGACCTGGCGCCTGCCCTGAGCCTCTTCTTCGCCGCCCTCTGCCTTGCCGCCCTGCCTTTCGGGGACAAGCTCGTTCTCATGGGCCGCGAGTGGGATCTCCAGCCCCTGCCCATGTCCTGCGGCGTGGTCTTCGTGCTCGCCATGCTCTCCCTGGGGGTGCACGGGGTGGCCATGGCCGGCTGGTCCTCGGGGAGCGTCTATTCCATGCTCGGAGGCTTGCGCGGCGCGGCCCAGATGATCTCCTATGAGGTCGCCATGCTGACGATATTGGCCGGCCCGCTATATCTCTACGGCACCCTCGACCTGGCCGAGGCCGTGCGCGCCCAGGCCCACGGGATCGGAGGGTTCCTTCCCGCCTGGGGCATCTTCCTCCAGCCCCTGGCCTTCATTCTTTTCCTGACCGCCGGCGCCGCGGGGACCAAGCGCGCTCCCTTCGACCTCCCCGAGGGCGAGTCCGAGATCGTGGGCTACTTCGTGGAATATTCCGGCATGAAATTCGGCATGTTCCTCACCACCGATTTCATCGAGAGCATCGTGCTCGCGGGCATGACCACCGCCCTCTTCCTGGGAGGCTGGCATGTGCCCGGCCTCTTGCGCCTGGGCCTTCCCCAGCCGCTCTTCGCCCTCCTTGGGACCGCGGCTTTCACGGCCAAGCTCCTCTGCGTGCTCTGGCTGCTCATGCAGCTGCGCTGGACCCTGCCCCGTTTCCGCTTCGACCAGCTCCTGGACCTGGGCTGGAAGAACATCCTGCCGCTGGCGATGCTCAACTTCGCCGCGACGGCGTGGGCGGTATATCTGCTGCCATGAGGAAATCCCCGATGAAACGGCGGCTCGCCCCTGGGACGAGCGTTCCCCCGTGGAGGGAACGCTGATGGGACACACGGTGCGCCCGGTCCAAAGGCCCGAGATGGGGCTCCGGGAACGGGTCTATCTCATCGAGATATGGCTGGGGCTCATGGTCACCTCCCGCCATTTCTTCGTCAATCTTTGGCGCCATTCCTTGCGGGCCCTGGGCCTGCGGGCCGAACCCGGCGCGGTCACGATCCAATATCCCGAGGACCCGGGCGTGGTGGCGCGCAGGGCCCGCACCCGCCACCGCCTGCTCAAGCGGGAGGACGGGACGCCGCGCTGCGTCGCCTGCATGATGTGCGAGACCGTATGCCCGGCCAAGACCATCCGCATCGTGGCCGAGGAGAGCCCGGATGTGATGATCGAGAAGCGGCCCAAGAGCTTCGAGATCGACATGGGCACCTGCGTGTATTGCGGCTACTGCGTGGAGGCCTGCCCGGAGGACGCTATCCGCATGGATTCCGGGCAGGTGGAGATGTCCGCCTTCTCCCGCCAGGACATGATCTGGACCCTGCCCGAGCTCATGGGCGACAAGAAGAAATCCACTCCATTCCACACCCAGACCGACCCCCTGGCTCCCAAATCCACTAAGCCGTGATTAGTCGGCGCGAAGAGCTTCGGCGGGCGATATGCCGGCCGCATGCCTCGCGGGCCAGAGGGAAAAGGCGATCCCCACGCCCAGTGAGACGATGATCGGAGTCAAGACGCTCGCCCATCCCAGGTGGAGGGGCACGGGGAGCCAATGCCCTCCGAGCGCCAGCGCGGCATGAGCCGCCAGCGTCGCCGTCGAGGCCGCGGTCCCGGCGACGACGCATGCCTCCAAGATGAAGAGGGAGGCGATGTCTTCCCGGGCGGCTCCCAGGGCTCGGCGCAATCCTATCTCCGTCACGCGTTCTCTCACGTTCGAAACCATGAGGCTCGTCAGAGCGGTTCCACCCGAGAGGAGGCTCACCATGACGACGCTTCCGATGGCCAGCGCCAGGGTTCTTTGCAGCCTCTTGATCCCTTGGACGAGCGATTGGGGCGTCACCCAGGATATTCCCTTGAGCCGGCCGTCCTGGAGAAGCAGGCCCTGGGCGGCGGATACCCCGCGGTCGAACTCCTCGGAGGCCGGAACCCGCATGAAGATCGCGTCCACGAGGGAAGATTGTCCCGAGGCGCTCGGCGCCCAGAAAGGCATGGCGGTCCTGGGGACGAAAACGACGCGCTCGCCGAGGCTCAGGCTCGGATTCCCGGTTTCGGCGTCGATTTCACCGCTGCCTATCCGGATGACCCCGACCACGTTGAAAGGGACGTTTTGAAGCATGATGAGGTCCCCGGCCTTCCAGCCCCAGAGCTTGCTCAGGGATTCGCTCACCACGGCGCTTCTGCGCCGGTGGCGGATGTCCGGAGGATCGAGGAAGCGTCCCTCGGTCAAGCGCCATCGCCGTATGTCCATCAAGGAGCTGTCCGTCGCCAAAACCGAGACCTTTCTCCTGGAACCGAGCGTCGAAGCCTCGATCCCGCGCACGGTCGCGAAGGACCACCCGGGGAGATTGCCGGCAAGAAGCCGGGCGTGCCGCTCTTGAAGCCCTTCGCCGGAATCCCGGTCGATCCCGGCCTGACGGAGAACGGCCACGACGTCGGCGCCCAGCTCCTCCGCCATCCGCCGGGACTTGTCTTGAAGGCCGCCCAGGACGGCGAGCAAGGCGGCCAGGGATGCGGCGGCGACGGCGATGGCCGAGAAAGACAACGCCGCCCTCCCCGGCCGCGTCCGCAGTCCGTCCCACACGTCCTCCAGCGCCGGATCCAGCCGGCTCCTCATGGCTTCCCGTCCCGGAGCACCCCTTCCCGGCATACGAAACGGCGCGAACAGTATTTCAACAGCGATTCGTCGTGGGTGGCCAGCAGGATCGTCATGCCGCTCCGGTTGAGCTTCCTAAAACAGTCCATCACGGCGTCCGTCGAGGCCGGGTCGAGGTTCCCCGTCGGCTCATCGGCGACCAGCAGCCTGGGGTTCGCGGCGATGGCTCTTGCGATGCCTACGCGCCCCATTTCTCCGCCGGATAGAAGGCGGGCGGGCCTGTCCGCGACGTCGCTCAAGCCGACCAGTTCGAGGGCTCTCGCGCTCCGCGACTCCGCGTCGTCCCGGCTGCGATCCAAATAGCGGAAGCGGAAACGGATGTTCTCCAGAGCCGACCGGTGCGGCAACAGGCAGCCTTTTTGGAATACCATCCCTATCTTCTCTTTCCGGATATCGCACAGGCCCCCTTCATCCAGGCCGGACACGTCCCGCCCCTCGAAGGAGACCTTTCCGGAGGTCGGGCTGTCGAGCAGCGCCGCCAGATTTAGGAGAGTGGATTTTCCCGACCCGGAGGGTCCCGTGACGGCCGCGAATTCGCCTTCCAGGATCGAAAGGTCCACTCCCCGCAGGACTTCGACGGGGCCGGAGGGAGCCGTAAAACACTTCCAAACCATCCGAAACTCCAGGATGGCCGCCGGACTCATCTCAAGACGACCTTGTCTCCGGGCTTGAGCCCTTGCAGGACCTCATAATATTCGTCATCGGCCTTTCCCAGCTTGGGTTGGCGGATTTCCGTGGAGGAGCCGGCCAGCACGCTGACCCAGGGCTTGTCTTCCTCCCAGCGCACCGCGACCCGCGGGACCTTGACCGCCTGAGGGGCGAAATGCGAAAGAACCTGGGCGGTCACGGACATGCCCGGCTTGAGGCGCGGGTCGGCCTCCTTGAGGCCGATGACGACGTGGAAGAATTTCCTCCAGCCGGGCTCGTTGGGCAGGTTCTGCGCCGCGGAGCCGACGGACTCCACGACGCCGCGCAATTTTATCCCGGCGAAGGCCAGCGGCTGGAGAAAAGCCTCCTTGCCTTCCCGGACCAGCGAAAGATCCTCCTCGGGAACGTCGCAGTGGACGACCATGTCGCCCATGTCGGGCAGGGCCATGAAAGGCTGATTCGGGAAAACGGAGTCGCCGACGCGCACGGTTCTAAACCCCTCCCCCACGTGTACGGTCCTGTGGACCACCACTCCCGAGGAGGGGGCCTTCAGCGCGCTGTTGGCCAACTGCTCCCCGGCGAGCCTGAGTTCCTGCTCCGCGGCGGCGAGCTTGGCTTGCGCGCTCTTGAGCTCCGAGGGATGCTTGTGCTCCCGGGTAAGCTTCAGCTGGAGTTCCAGCGTCGCCAGTTTGGTTTCGGCCTCTCCGACCTTCGACTTGTGCTGGGCGATCTCGGCCTCCGAGACAAGGCCTTCCTTCAGGAACCGGGCCAGCGCGTCCGCGTATCGCTCTTCGGCCTTGAGCGTCGAGCTCGCCTCCATGAGGCTTATCTGCAGTTCCCTCAGTTCGAGCGGTATCTTGGCGTTGACGAGATTATCGAGCTCGGACCCGGCGAGCGAACGGTCCCGCTCCAACCGCAGGATCTCGCGTTCAGGCAACGAGGATTCGAACCGCGCCAGGACTCCGCCCTTGGCGATCCGCGAGCCGTCCGGAGCCAGCTCGATGAGCGTCGCGTTGCCCCTGAGCCTGGAGAAAATCAAGCGCTCATTCCTGGCCTCCAGCCTTCCCGCGTAGGAGGACCATACGGCCAGGGGGCCCTGCACCACCAGCGTCGTCTTCGCGCGGGACGCCGATGGGTTGAAGAACGAAATGAAAAGCAAATAGATGAAGGCGGAGAGGATCAGGGGGACTGAAATGCGGATATAGCGCTTCATAGCTCCAGGCGCTCGGCCTTCAGGTCGGCCGGCGCCTCGGTCAGAGTGCCCATGGCGTGGGAAAGCCGATAGCCCGAGATGGAAGCGTCGGCCCGCGCGGAAAAGAGCTGGCTCTCGGCCTGCAGGTAGGCCACCTCGGCCTCGGCGACCGAGAAACTGTCCCCGCGGCCGAGCTCGAAGAGTTCGCGCGCCGACCTGACGCGGGCCTCGGCCAGATCGAAGTTCCGCCGGGCGATCTCCACCTCGGCCCGGGCTCTCCGGAAGGATTGGATTCCCTGCAGCGTCCGCCGCGCGATGGAGCGCTCGAGGATCGAGACGGCCTCCCCGGCCGAGGCCCGCTGGATGCGCGCTTGCCCATAGGACGCCCTCTCCCGAGCCAGGTTCAAGTCGGTCTGGAGGGCGGCGCCCACGAACC
>CAYWAR010000209.1:0-5144 GCA_964455765.1 uncultured Elusimicrobia bacterium | reverse complement strand
ACGGAGGCGCGACACGCATCGAAGATGCGTTTTGGCATTATGAGCGGGGCGCTCTAACCGCTGAGCTACGGGCCCTTGCGCGGATTCTACAATACTTTCTTAAGAGGCCGGGCCGAGGAGCGTGCGGTCCAACAGCGGATAATCCAGCGGCTTTTCGATCACCGACGCGGCGCCCAGCAGCAAAGCATCCTTCTCCACTTCAGGGCTGGGTTGATTCACCATCAGCAGGATAGGGGCCGTCGACCGTTTCTTCAGCTCCGAGATGGCCCTCAAGCCGGTCATCCCCGGGAGCAGATTGTCCGTGAGTATGGCGTCGAAACGCCCGTTCTGGGCGCATGCGAGAGCTTCTTCCGCGCTATGCGCGCCGGTGACCTCGTAGCCGATCCCCCGGAGCATCAGGCAATGCTCCTCCAGCTCCACGGCATCGTCCTCGACGATGAGCAGGCGCTTGGAGACCCCGTTCTCAAAATGCGCCCGGCTGAGCTCCAGAAAGTCGGCAAGAGCCTCGATGCCCGCGGGCTTGGGGAAGAACAAGCCCAGCCCGGCCTCTTTCACCCGGTTGGAAATCCCGGGGATGCCGCTGATGATGACCACTTTGAGTTTCGGCTCGAATCCCAGGAACCGCTTCGCGACCTCGATGCCGTCGATGCCGCCGTTGAGCCGCACATCCGCGATGAGCATGTGGAACTTGCCCCTCTCGAAGATCCGCAGAGCCTCCGCGCCGTTCCTGGCGGCGACGGCTTCCCAACCGGCGGTGTTTATGCACAGCGCGATTATTTCGCGGACGTCCGCGTCATCCTCGACGAGCAGGATGTGATCCGGCTTCGCCGCGGCCGCGCCGCGGTCCGTCCGGAAAGATTTCATCAGGCCGACGACCGCGCCCAGCTCGAAAGGCTTGTGAAGGAACAGCCCCAGCCCGGCCCGCTTCGCCTTCTCCTCGTTGACCGGAGTCCCGCTCATCATGGCGGCCCTAAGAGCGGGATCCATCGACATGAGTTCCCTTGCCAACCCGATCCCGTCCTTGCTCCCAGGCAGGTCCACATCCGAGAGGAGCGCGTTAAAGCGGCCCGGCTGGAACTCATGGAAGGCTTCCGGAATGCCGGAGACGGCGACGACCTCCCACCCCGCATCCCCGAGGCAGCGCGTGAGCAGCCTGCGCACGCCGGGGTCGTCGTCCACGATCAGAATGCGATTCGATCCGTTCTTATCCATGATGGGCTCACCCTCTCCCGGAATCCGCCGTTCCTGGTGACTCCGGGTTCCGGCCCGAAGGTGGATGCTCCCCGACCGATCTCAGGGATTACAGGACGATCATCATAGGATGCGCCCGCACGGACCCAGGAAGAAGGGGCTCTCGGCCCATGGCCCGCTGGGCCGAAGGGCCTACCCGGGAAGGAATGCCCGCGAGCGCGCCATATTGGGTAGAATGGCGTTGGAATATCCCATGGCGATTTTTAACCGGACCCTGCTCTGCGCGTGCGCGCTGGCGCTTTCCGCCTTCCCCGCGCGGGCGGGCTTCATCAGCATCGACACGGGTTTGAGCGCCGCGGACCTCCTCATCGGCGCCCTGATCCTGCCTTTCGGCTACGCCTTTTCCCAAGGCCCGACCGGCTATCCCTCCTATCCCTACGAATCAGGGGACGGCTATGGGGCCGGACAGAGGCCGACGGCGACGGAGCTCAAATTCTCCCGCCGCTCCCTGCCCGGGGGCCAGCGCACGATCAGGCCGTTCCTGAGGATGCGGGGACAGAACCGGCTGGGCTGGGACGCGTCCTGGGAGCGCTTCGACCATGGGCTATTGTCCTCGGCGCAGAGGACCAACCTCTACTCGGGACACATGACGGCCCTTTGGCATCAGGCCCCGAGCTCGCTCTTGGAATTCGGCATGGGAGCCGTAAGCCTGCAGAACGAGGGGTCCCGCTGGGGGCCCAGCGCGATGCTCTCCTTGGATCTCTTCCCGGCCAAGCCTTGGGGAGTCTTCCTCCGATACCAGGGCTCGCGCCTGAGGGGAGGCATCCCCTTCCACGACCTCTCCGCCGAGGCGGCGGTGTTGATCGGGCCCTTGGGCTTCGGGGCCGGCTGGAGGACGACGCGAGGGACCCTGGGAAGGGTCGAAGGGCTGGAACTGGCCCTGCACGGCTGGTTCTGAGGGCGCGAGGCGGCTCGGTTAAGCGGCTTCCTGAAGACGCCGGATGCGGTCGTCGAGGCTGGGATGGCTGGAGAAGAGCAGCCCCAGCAGGCCGCGCCCCTTGCCGTTGATCTTCATCACGGCCAGGGCCCCCTGGCGCGTGTCCACCCTGTCCTGATAATCCTTGAGGGACTCCAAGGCGTGGATCATCTTCCCCCGCCCGGCCAGGCGCGCTCCGCCCGCGTCCGCGCGGTATTCCCGCCAGCGGGAGAAGGCGTAGATGACGGCGCTGGCCAGGAGCATGAGGACCATCTCCAAGAGCATGACCACCATGTAATGCGCGAACGGGCCCAACCCTCCCCGGTCGCGGCCGTCGGAGTCCCTGGACCGCAGACCCTGGTCGATGGCGAAGGCGATCACGCGGGCGAAGAACATGACGAAGGTGTTGGCCACTCCCTGCAGGAGCGTCATGGTCACCATGTCGCCGTTGGCCACGTGGGCGATCTCATGGGCCAGCACCCCCTCCACCGCCGAGTCGTCCATGCGCTCGAGCAGGCCCGTGGACACGGCCACCAAGGCGCGGCTGGAGGTCGGCCCGGTCGCGAAGGCGTTGACCTCGGGGCTCGCGTAGATGCCGATCTCGGGCAAGGCGCCCAGGCCCGCCTGGGAGCTGAGGGCGCGGACCTTCTCCACCAGCAGGCCTTCCGCGTCCGAACCGGGACGGGAAGGGTCGATGAGCTCGACGCCCATCATCGTCTTCGCCATCCAGCGCGAGAGGGCCAGCGAGATGAAGGAACCGGCGAAGCCGAAGAGCGCGCAGAAGACGAGCAGCGCCCCGTAATCGAGGCCGCGCGCGCTCAGGTAGGGACGGATGCCGAGCACGTTGAGGAGCAGAGAGACCGTGACGACGACGAGCAGGTTGACGGCCAGGAACAGGAATATCCGCTTCATGCCGGGAGCATCTCCTTGACCTTCTTGACGATGGCGTCCATGCCCGCGCCCTTCTGGAGCGCGCCCTCCGAGCCCTTGAGGTGGCCTTCCTTCTGCTCCTTGGCGATGTCGCGGCCGGTCATGATGAGTATCTTGGACTTGGTGTGCGTGCGGTTGCGCACGTCCAGGGCCGGGGTCACGGGGTTGAGCCCGGGCATCCCCATGTCCAGGATGACCAAGTCGGCGGCGAAGGTCTTGAGCTTGTTGGCGATCCCGTCGGCGGACGCGGCGGAATCCACCGTATAGCCGCTGGCTTCCAGCGCGGTGCGCAGGAAATCCGCCATGTCCGGCTCGTCATCGGCGATCAAGATGTTCTTGGCCATAGGGTCTCCCTGAGCCTCCTCGATGCTCCTACGCGGCTATTATATATCTTCCAAAGAACCGCCAAGCGTGTCAGCGGCCTTCCAGCTCGTCGGCCAGGGAGGGCATTCCGTAGACGGCGCGCAGGCTCTCCAGGATGCCTCCCGCGTGCACGGCGATGGCCCGCCCTTGCTCCTCCGTGTAAAGGAAGTCGAGCACCAGGCTCTCGATGTTCCCGTCGAAGATGAGCCCCACCAGCCGTCCCTCCTTGTCCACCACCGGGCTTCCGGAATTGCCGCCGATGATGTCGTTGGTGGTGACGAAGTTGACCGGGACGCCCATGTCCACCTTCTTCTCGGCCTCCCGGATGCGGGCCGGCAGGTCGAAGGGGGGCTTGCCGGAGAAAGAGGCGGAGCGGCCGTAGAGGCCGTGGAAATTCGTCCACGGAGGGACCAGCGTGGTGTCTTTCTCATAGCCGGCCACCTTCCCGTAGCTCAAGCGGAGGGTGAAGGTCGCGTCCGGATAGGAGGTCTTGCCCAGGACCGCGAAGCGCACCTTCGCCAGCTTATTGCCTTCCAGCGCCTCCACGCTCTCGATGCGGTCCTCGTACCACTTGCGCTGTTGGCGATAGTGGGGCTCCAGACGCAGGGCCAGGCGGATGAGGGGATCCGAGGAGGCACGCACGGCCCCGAACCCGCCTTCGGCAAGCTGCTTGCGCGTTCCGGCTTCGAAGAGCCGGGACCCGCGCAGGGCCTCGGAAGCCGCCTGTTCGGGGGACTTGCCTCCGAGCGCGGCCTGCACCCAGGGGTGTCCGGCCCCCAGCTCCGAAAGGGACTCCCGCAGGCTCGCGGCCAGGAGGACCTCCTCGAGGTCCGGATAGAAAGGCGCCGGAGTGAAGAGCTTCAAGCGCAGCGACTCGAGAGCGGAGTCGCGGTATTCCTCGTAGCGCTTCTCGTTGGGCTTCTGGAGTTCGGCGCTCATGAGCACCAAGTGCTCGGCCAGCCCGTAGAGCCTGGGCCCGTAGACCCGTGCCCAGGCGGCCTCCTTGTGGCGCGCGCTGAGCTCCCTCTGCGCCAAGGCGATCCTCTCCCAGGCGCCGGCCTCGGCGGATAGGGCCGGCCGCATGGCCGCTTGCGCGCGCAGGGACTTCTCATCCTCGGTCTTGCGCGCCATGAGAGAAGGCTCCCGGAGCCCTTGGAGATAGCCGGTGAGGGCTTTCAGGCCGTTCTCGTAGCCGAAGAGGCGGTCCTTGGCTCTGCGCTCCGCCTCCGGCCCGCGCGCGGCGAAGTCGCGCAGCGCCTGGATACGGGTGCGATAGGCCTTCAGCCGGGAGGGAAGGCCGAGGTCCCTGGAATACTCCAACTGGGAAAGGGTCTTGAGCCGCTCCGTCTTGCCCGGATGCCCGCTGACGAAGACCAGCTCCCCGTCCGCCGCTCCCTCGCGCTTGAAGGGAAAATGCTCTTTGGAGGCCGCGGGCTTGCCGTCCTGATAGACCCGGAAAAAGGCGAAATCCAAATCGTGGCGGGGATAGGTGAAATTGTCGTAGTCTCCGCCGTAGAACGCGGCTTGGACTTCCGGAGCCATCACGAGCCGTACGTCCATATATTTTTGGTAGCGGTAGAGCCAGTACTCCCCGCCCTGGTAGAGCTCCACCACGTCCGAGCGCAGGCCGGTCTTGTCCATGGATTCCTTCTCGATGCGGGCCATCTCGGCCTTGCGCGCCTCG
>CAYWAR010000208.1:0-5167 GCA_964455765.1 uncultured Elusimicrobia bacterium | reverse complement strand
GCGGCTGAGCACTTCCTGGAAGCGCACGTAGAACACCGCGGGATACTGCGCCTCCGGTGCCTGGGGATGCACCGTGAACGGCGGAGGAATCACGCCGGAATGGGAGGATACCCGGACGGCGAAGGGCACCGGGACCTCGGCGGGCTTGGCCTCTCCTTTCAAGCGCTTGCGCGAGCCGGAACAGCCCGCGGCAAAGAAGGCCAGAAGGAAAACAAGCTTGAGACGGCGGCGCTGGAAGGGGATCATCAGTCGAAGATAATTATAACTGAATACGCTGAATGAAAGGAGGCGCCAATAAACGGAACGCGCAGGGCTCCTCGAATAGGAGCCCTGCGGTCAGGGCGGAGCGATGAAGCCGATGCCGTCCTGGAGGCGGAAGGGATGGGCGAGGAGGCGCTCGGCCGTTTTATGCAGGTCGAAAAGGTCGGCGTGCTCTAGGACATGGCGATAGAGCTTTTTGGCCTCCTCGCGGCGTCCGAGCGCGTCCTCGGCCTCGCCCTGGCGGATCATGCCCCAGAGTGCCCAGCGGTTCGGCCTCTCTTTCGAGCCGGCCTGGGAGGCGGCCAGGGCGAAGGAGTCCCTCGCCGCGGCGGTGCGGCCGCGCGAGAGGTCGATGGTCCCGAAGATCACGTTCATGCGGGGCCTCTCCTCCTCGCTGTACTGCGGCATGCGGGATTCGATGCGCCGCAGATATTCCTCGGTGAGTTTCCAGGCCCCGTCCAAGTCGCCGTTCTCGTAGCGCGCGATCTGCTCGATCTGGTGGAAGATGGGGCTCCGGGGGAAACGCCCGCGCAGGGACTGGATCATCGCCAGCGCCTTGGCCGGGTCGCGCATGCCGAAGCGGTCCTCGATGCGGACCTCGATGAGGATGAGCTGGGCCGCGATGCCCACCATGCGCCCCTTCTCCGCGGCCAATTGCAGATGCTCGACGCCCTTATGCCTGTCCCCGCCGAGGAGGAGCTTGCCCAGCACCTTCACGAAGCGGGGGAAGACGTCGGAGTAGTACTCCCACATGCCGATGCCCAGATACGCGTCATAGAGCTCCGGGTCCCTCTTGTTGGCCAGGCGGGTGTATTTGATGGCTTTGCGGCCGTCGGCCAGGGCCCTGAGCCAGCGGCCCTTCATGACCGAATGCCGGCTCCTCAGGCCGTAGGAGCCGCCTAGGCTGAGCAGGCCGTAGGCGTCCCGGGGATGCGCTTTGACCCAGGCCCGCGCCTTGTCGACCGCGAGCCCGGCCTGCTCCTCGAAGCCGCGCTCGAAGGCCGCGTCGTTGCGCTGGGTCCCGTAGGTGTAGCGCACCCAGGTCGCGGCCGCGGCGCCGTAATAGCTGAAAGGATGCTCCGGATCGATGCGGCGGATCCCCTCGAACGCGGCCCGGGCCGCGTCGAAGTCCATCTCGTAGATGTGCTCGATGCCCGCTACCGCGGCGTCCAGGAGCGCCATATCCTGGGCCTTGGGAGAAGACGAAGCCGGGACGGCGAGGAAAAGGAGCAGGCAGGCGGCCTTCATGACAAGGCCGTCATTCTATCAATACCCCCCAGCCGCCGTCGAGCCCGGACCCGCTCCCTTGTCCTCTACAAGCTGCTCTAAGATCCCGCGTCAGCGCCGGAAGGCCCCTGCTTCCGCGGGAAACGCAAACTCGACCGCGGCACGCCAGGGGATCACCTGAGGGAAGGGTCGGCCTGCAGGGAGGTGACGGCTCCCATAGTGACGATGTCCGATACGCTGCACCCACGCGACAAGTCGTTGACCGGCTTGTTGAAGCCCTGGAGGATCGGGCCCACGGCCTCGGCCTTGGCCAGCCTCTGGACGAGCTTGTAGCCGATGTTCGCGCTCTGCAGGTCCGGGAAGATGAGGACGTTGGCCCGCCCCGCGACCGGACTGCCGGGAGCCTTGAGCTTGCCCACCTCCGGGACCAGGGCCGCGTCCGCCTGCAGCTCCCCGTCGATGGCCAGCTCCGGCGCCTTCTCCTTGGCCACGCGCACGGCCTCGCGCACCTTGTCGATGACCTCATGCTCGGCGCTCCCCTTGGTGGAGAAGGAAAGCATGGCGACCCGGGGCTCGAAGCCGCAGAGCGCCTTGGCCATCTTGGCCGTCGAGACGGCGATGGAGGCGAGCTTGACCGCCGGGGGGTCCGGGACGATGGCGCAATCGGCCATGAGCATGACCCCGTTCTCGCCCAGCGAGCAATCGGGAACGATCATGATGAAGAAGCTCGAAATGGAGCGCACCCCGGGAGCCGGCTTGATGATTTGCAGGGCCGGGCGGATGGTGTCCCCGGTGGCGTGGACGGCGCCGGAGAGGAAGCCGTCGACCTCGCCCGCGTCGAGCATCATCGTGCCGAAATAGAGGGGGTCGCAGAGGAGCTTGGCGACATCGTCCCTGGAGATGCCCTTGTGCTTCCTGAGCTCGAAATAGCGCTCGATGAACCTCTCGCGCGAGGGATCGTTCGCCGGGTCCACGATGCGCACGCCCGAGATGTCGGAGCCTTCCTTTTGCGCCGCGGCGCGCACCCGCCCCGGGGCGCCCAGGAGCACCGGCTCCGCCATGCCCTCGCGCTGGAGGATGGCGGCGGCTTTCATCGTCCTGGGCTCCTCCCCTTCCGGCAGGACCAGCCTCCGCTTCGTCTTCTTCGCCGTTTCCCTTATCTTCGCGATGATGTCCATGGCTCCTCCAGGCACGCGGCGCGCGCCGCGCATTTTCAAACCCTCAGATAGATCCCCCGCTGATGGAGGAAGCGGGCCGCCAGGAAGATCAGCCCGAGCGAGACCGCCGCGACGAGCGCTCCCCCCCATGGATCTTGCAACATTCCCGCGCAAAAGCGCTCCGCGATGCCGTGGAAACCCAGCAGATCGCTCCCCACATAGACGGCCAGCGGGTTGAGCCCCACCCACACGAAAGGCTCGGCCCAGACCGTCCAGCCCCGTATTTCCACGAGCCAGTAGAAAAGCCCCAGCAGAATGAAGCTCAGCCCCCCCGCGACCAGGACATAGGAGGAGGTCCAGAGCCGCTTGATCACCGGGAACTCCAGGCCCCAGAGCAGTCCCGCCGCGAGCAAGAGCACGCCCGTCCCCGCCAGCCACAGAACCTTCCGTTCGCCTCTTCCCTGGCCCTGGAGAGCCTTGCCCGCGAACACGCCGAGAAGACAACTCGCGACCGCGGAGAGCGTGCTCAGCCACCCCTCCGCGTCCCCCTGGTAGTAGGGCGGGGCCAGCTCGTCGATGAACTTGCACCAGTTCATGTCCTCGGTGAGCACCCGGCCCACGCCGGGGATGGGGATCAAGTCCACCCAGACCCAGTATCCGGCGAGGATGGCGGCCAGGACGCCCAGGAGCGCCCTGGGTCGCAGGAACCGGTAGAGCAGGCCGGAGAAGAAGTAGCAGAGCGCGAGTCTCTGGAGCACCCCGCAGAGAATGTTCTCTCCCCGTTCCGCGGCCAGGCCGCCGTCGGCGAACATGCCGAGCAGGAAGAGGAGAGCCGCGCGGCGCGCGATGCGCCATGACACCGCGGCGTTCCCCTCCGAGGGCGGGACCTTGTCGAAGGAGTAGACCATGGAGACTCCCATCATGAAGAGGAAGAGAGGGAAGATCAGGTCGAAGAAGGTGAAGCCTTCGAACGCCGAGTGGTCGAACTGCCCGGCGATGCCGGCCGCGAGGCCGCTCCCGCTGAACTCCCGCAGGGAGCGCGCCAGGCCGTCGGCCCCCACGATCCAGAACATGGAAAATCCCCGAAGAGCGTCCAAGGACGCCAGCCGCGGGGCCGGAGCCTGCCTGCTCACGATCCACACCCTGTCATGCCTCTCATATGGCGTTCCGCGCAAAAAAGGCCTCAAGCGACAACTGCTCGTCGGCCACGCCGGCCTTCCCTTCGCCGATCAGGACTATCCGCGACTTTGGGAAACGATGCTTGAACCGCGCCGCTCCAACGAGAGCACCCGCCGGCTTGCCCGATTTCACTTCGACGCCTATGAGATTTTCGCCGCGCCTAAGAACGAAATCAACCTCATCCTTGCGATCACGCCAGTAAAATATCTCGCCGCCATCGCGCTCAACTGACGCAAGCAACGCGGCGCCCACCGCGTTCTCGACCAAGCGTCCCCTCCACGCCGCGCCTGGCCCCCCGTCCTTCATCGTTCCCGGAGCCAGCGCCGTAACCAAGCTATTGTCGCGAAGGACGATCTTCGGGATGGAGCCTCTTTGCCTGATCCGGCTTCCGCTCCAGCGCTGTAGCGGCGACATCAAGTAGGCGGCAGCTAGAAGCTGGAAATAGTGGGCTATGGTGACAGTGTTGCCCGCATCGGTCAACTGGCCCAGCATCTTCTGATAGCTCATGATCTCGGCAGGATGAGCGCACGCCATGCCAAACGCTTGCCGCAAGAGCGCCGGCTTTTGAACGGGCGACATCAATAGGACATCTTTGCCGATAACCGTCTCGATGAGAGAATCTCGAATAAACCTTGACCATCGAGCAGGGTCTTTTCGCAAGGCCAACGCGCCCGGGTAACCGCCAAAAACCAGGAAATCATCGAGGGCCAGGCCAAAGCATTCTTGGCATTCCTTGAATGACCATTGCATATGACGATGCAGTTCAAAGCGGCCGGCAAGACTCTCCGCGAGGCCTCGTTGGACGAGAAGCGCGGATGAACCCAATAACAATACCCGCAGGCGCGCGCGCGCGCGTCGATCCTCATCGACCAGAGCCTTTACCACTTCGCTCCAGCGAGGAATTTTCTGGACCTCATCGAGAACGAGGAGAGTGTCCTCGCCGGCCTTCAACGGCAAGTTCCGGGCGCTTTTCCAATGGGTCGAAATCCATCCCGCATCCGGAGTATGCGGCTGATCCGCGGATTCATATGCCTTCTGGCCCCGCCATCGCTCATAGACCTGCAAAGCGATGGTGGTCTTACCAACTTGCCGGGGGCCGGTTACGACTTGCATGAGTTTTGGGTCGCCGCTAAGCGCGTTCCAAAGCGCGTCAAAGAGCGGCTTGCGGATGAAGTGGGTTTGAGGCACGATCAATTATAACCGTCAAAATCCACCTTGTCAACGGTTTACTCAGTCCTATGAGTAAACCGTAATAGGGGGGTTTTGCTTTGCACCTCATCCAACCCAACTAGTGCTCCGACCGGATAATTATGCGCGATTTGGCCGGGCGATTTTGCACTCCG
>CAYWAR010000207.1:0-5188 GCA_964455765.1 uncultured Elusimicrobia bacterium | reverse complement strand
TAGGGGAGCCCAAGGAACTGACCTGGGAAGTGCTCTCCCGCTCCACGGAGGTCCTGCCCCCGGAAAAGCCCCGCTACCTGATGGGCGTCGGGGCGCCCGAGGACCTCTGGGAGGCCGTCAACCTCGGCGTCGACATGATGGACTGCGTCTGGCCCACGCGCCTGGCGCGCAACGGGTCTCTCCTGACCCGCCAAGGCAGGCTCAACATCACCAACGCGCGCTTTTGCAAGGACTTCTCCCCCATCGAAGAGGGCTGTCCCTGCCCGGCCTGCCGCCGCCATTCGCGCGCTTACCTCTGCCACCTCTATAAAGCCCGGGAGCTCTCCGCCTACCGGCTCCTGAGCCTGCACAACCTCCAGTTCACCCTGGGGCTCATGCGCGAGATCCGCGAAGCCCTCCGCGCCGGCCGCTTCCAAGAGGCCCGCAGGGAGTTTTTGTCCCATTATCCCGGGATTCGATCCATTTCTCCCGGGGGGTGAAATGGACTGAATCCCGGTCTTATATTTGCTAGGATTCAGCGGCAAATAGGAGAATAAATGCCACCACAAGCCTCCCCTCTGATGGGAATGGTCCCCATCCTCGCGGTATTCGCCATTTTTTATCTGCTCATCATCCGGCCCCAGCAGAAGCAGGTCAAGGAGCACGAAAAAATGCTCGAAAACCTCAAGATCGGCGATAGAGTGCTCACCGGAGGCGGTGTCTACGGGACAATCACCGCCCTGCGCGGGGTCGACGTGGAGGTCAAGATCGCCGATAAGGTCACGGTCGTGATCGCCCGCTCCACCCTCTCGCGCCTGGCCAATCCCCCGGCCTCCCCCTCCGAGGCCGCCGCCCAGGGGGCGAAATGAGCCGCCTTCAATTGAAATGGGCCGGGCTCCTCTTCCTCATCGCCCTTTCCGGGCTCCTCCTCTACCCGACCGCGGACTGGTACTCGAAGACCCCCGAGGAGAGGGACCGCATCGAAGCCAACCGCCTGCGCCCGCGCTGGCTGCTCAACCTGGGCCTGGATCTCAAGGGCGGCACGCACCTGCTCATGGAGCTCGACGTCAGCCGCCTCCCCCCCGACGTCGACGTCTCCGACGCCCTGACCCGGGCCATCGAGATCCTGCGCAACCGCATCGACCAGTTCGGAGTGGCCGAGCCTCTCATCGCCCGCCAGGGCGAGCGCTGGATCGTCATCCAGCTCCCCGGCATCACCAACGCCCGGCAGGCCAAGGAGCTCGTGGGCAAGACCGCGCTCCTGGAGTTCCGCATCGTCAAGGACGACGAGGCCGCCAAGAAGGCCCTGGAGAAGATCTCCGAGCTGGGCGACCCCTTCATCCGCCAGGAGGACCGCGTGGCGTTCTCCTCCGCGTCCCTCGCCCTGGTGCCCCCGGGCATGGCGCTCGTCCAGGGGCGGGAATCCTCCTATTATCTCCTTTCCACCTCGGCTCCGGTCACGGGCGCCATGCTCGACTCGGCGCGGGTGGAGAGCGGCCCCAACGGCCTGCCCATCGTCGGCTTCAAATTCAAGCCCGAGGGAGGCAAGATCTTCGGCGACCTCACCGCGGCCAACGTCCAGAAGAACCTCGCCATCATCCTCGACGGCATCGTGTACTCGGCCCCGGTCATCAAGGGCCCCATCCGCGGGGGAAGCGGGATCATCGAGGGTAACTTCAAGATGGAGGAGGCGCGCAACCTCGCCAGCGTCCTGCGGGCGGGCGCCCGCCCCGCTCCCGTGCGCAGCCTCGAGGAGCGCACCGTGGGCGCGAGCCTGGGCGAGGACTCCATTCGTGCGGGCCTGCGCGCCTGCGCGGTGGGAGGGATCCTCATGCTGGTTTTCATGGCGGCCTACTACGGCCTCTCCGGCATGTTCGCCAACTGCGCGCTGGCCCTAAACATCGTCTTCCTGCTTGCCATGATGGCGTATTTCGGCTCCACGCTGACTTTGCCCGGCATCGCGGGCATACTCCTCACCGCGGGCATGGCCGTGGACGCCAACGTGCTCATCTTCGAGCGCATACGCGAGGAGCTCAGGGCGGGCAAGCCGGTGCGCATCGCGGTGGACGCGGGCTATGACCGCGCCTTCTCCGCCATCCTGGATTCAAACCTCACCACGCTCATCTCGGCCGTGTTCCTCTTCCAGTTCGGGACGGGCCCCATCAAGGGCTTCGCCGTGACGCTGACGCTCGGCTTGCTGTGCAGCATGTTCACGGCCATCACCGTGACCCACATGATGTACCACGCCTATCTCGCCGGGCGCAGCGTGGACCGCATCAGCATCGGATAGGACACCCATGGAACTATTCCACCAGAAGACGCAGATAGACTTCGTCGGGAACCGGCACAAGCTCTTCGCGGTCTCCGGCGCGCTCGTCGCCCTCTCGCTGGCGAGCATCATATTTAAGGGGTTCAACTACGGCATCGAGTTCATGGGCGGCAGCGTCATCCAGCTCACCTACTCGACGCCGCAGACCATCGAGCGGATGCGCGCGGACCTCGCCGAGGCCGGCAAGCCCGAGGTGGGCGTCCAGCAATTCACGGGCACCGGCACCTTCTCCCTGCGCATAAAGGCCGAGGGCGAGGGCTCGGCCCAGGCCACCGACGAGCTCATCGCCGCGCTCGAGCGCGCGCGGCCGGAGTCCAAGTTCCGCGTGGACAAGAAGGACTTCGTGGGCCCGGCCGTGGGCAAGCACCTCTACCGTCAGGCCCTTTTGGCCATCCTCCTCTCCCTGGCCGGCATCGTGGTCTATGTCGCCTTCCGCTTCTCCAACCTCATCTGGGGCCTGGCCGGCATCACGGCCCTGGCCCACGACGTCATCGTCCTGCTCGGCCTCTATTCCCTCCTGGGCAGCGAGATGAACCTGGTGCTCGTGGCCGCGGTGCTCACCCTGGCCGGCTACTCGATCAACGACACCATCGTCATCTTCGACCGCATGCGCGAGAAGATGCGGGTCATGCGCCGGGAGCCCCTGGAACGCATCATCAACGAGAGCGTCAACGAGACGCTCTCGCGGACCTTCATCACGGCCTTCACCGTGTTCATGGCGGTGATGTCGCTCTGGCTCGTGGGAGGGTCCATCATCCGCGACTTCGCCATGGGCATGACCTTCGGCACGATCATCGGCTGCTACTCGACGATCGCGGTGGCCTCCCCGCTCGTCTTCGTCTTCAACGCCCGGCCTTCCAGCGCGCCGGCGATGCCCCCATCGGAGAAGCCCGAAACCGGCAAGGCTCCGGAGAACGCAATCCAACGAAAAGACAAGAAGAGGAGGCGGTGAAAAAAATCCGGGGATTCAAGCTCGCCCTCCACCCGAAGGAACTGCGCCGCCGCCTGCGCAAGAGCGTGGACTTCGCGGCGCTCGGCCTCCAGGAAGAAGCCGCTTTCCAGCGCCACCTCGACGCCATGGCCCGGCGCCTCTCCCCGGCCGTGCTCTTCGACTCGCTCGGCCCCGAATCCGCCCAGACCGCCGCCCTGGCGCCCATCCCCGGCCTGGCCCACACCGTGGGCCTCCTCACCCTGGGCCCCGGCACGGAGGCCTATCTCGCCTCCGAGGACGCGGCGGGCGCGGGCCGCGGAGCCCTGGCGCGCCTCCTGCTCCAGGCCGCCGTCGAGTCCTCGGTGTTTTTTGTCACCGATCTGCTCAAGGACGAGCTGGAAGAGGAGCGCTGCGAACTGAGCCCCATCCACTATCTCTCCGACCCGGCCAAGACGGCCGCGCTCTTCGACAAGCTCCAGGGCGGCAAGATCGGCCTGCGCTCGGCGCAAGGGACGCTTTCCCCCGCCTTCTCGGCCGCCTTCTGCCTGAGCTGGATCTCCAAGCCCAGGTCCAGGAGCCACGCCGCCAAGAGCGGTTAGTGCTCCGGGCGCTCGTCCCTCCGCTGGCGTATTCCTACATCTCCCTGGTCGGCGCCACCTCCCGCATCCGCTGGGAGGGGATGGAGCATGTGGCCGCCGTCGAAGCCGGGGGAAAACCCTACATCTACGCCTTCTGGCATCAGCGGCAAGTCCTCTTCACCTACACCCACCGGGGCAAGGACGCCGGCGTCCTCGTCAGCCGGAGCAAGGATGGGGACCTCATCGCCGAGACCATGCGCCTATCGCGCATCCCGGCGATTCGGGGTTCTTCCTCGCGCGGCGCGGCCCAGGCATCGCGGGAATTATTGGAGGCGCTGGCGCGGGGCCGCTGCGCCGGGATCACTCCCGACGGACCCAAGGGCCCGGCGCGCAAGGTCAAGGCCGGGGCCATCTACCTCGCCCAGAAGTCCGGCTGCCCCATCCTGCCCATCGCCAACGCCTCCAGCCGCGTCCTGGTCTTCGAGCGTTCCTGGGACCGCTTCATGGTCCCTTTGCCCTTCGGCAGGGTTTGCGTGCACCACGCTCCCCCCTTCTTCGTGCTCCCGGGCGACGACCCCAAGGCCAAGGCCGCGGAGCTCGAGGGCATCCTGGACAGGATCACCCGGGAAGCCGACCTCATGGCCGGCGGCCAGCGGACGCCATGAACCTCCTCGCGCTCCTGCTCTATCAAACCCTCTTCCCCCTGGTGGCGGCTTTCCCGCTCCTGCGGCTCTTCCTGGCAGGACGCGGCAAGTCCCTCCAAGAGGACTCCGGCCAGCTCCGCCAGCGGCTGGGCCTCGTCGAAGAGCATGCCGGAGGGCTCTTCGCCGGAGGACGGCCCAGGGTCTGGATCCACGCGGCCTCGGTGGGCGAGGTCACGGCCGCGGCTCCCCTCATCGCCGCGCTCGCTAAAGAAAGCTGGCGCCCGGCCGTCCTGCTCACCGCCTCCACGGCCGCGGGCCGGGAGAAGGCCGCGTCCCTTCCCGGCGTTGACCTCGCCCTGCTGGCGCCGGCCGACTTCTATCCCTGCGTTTCCCGCTTCCTATCCCTCGTGCGCCCCTCCTCCCTGATCCTCGTCGAGTCCGAATATTGGCCCCTGACGCTGCGGCTCGCCTGCGAGCGCGGCGTGCGCATCGGACTGGTCAACTCGCGCCTGAGCGAGCGCAGCGCGCGCGCCTATGGCCTCCTCAAGCCGCTCTGGTCTTGGCCCCTCTCCCGCGTCGAGCGCGCCGCGGTCCAGGGTCCGGAGGACGCCCGCCGCCTGAGACTGCTGGGCGTGCCCGAGGCCTCTCTTCTGGTGGCCGGAAACATGAAATACGACTCCGCGCCCGTCTCCGAGCAGAGCCGCGCGGAGGCGGCCGGACGCCTGGC
>CAYWAR010000206.1:0-5210 GCA_964455765.1 uncultured Elusimicrobia bacterium | reverse complement strand
ATGGCGAGCAGGCAGGCCAGCGCCCGCCATGGATGCCCCGTCTCCATGGCCGCCATGCCCCAAAGAAACAACGGGAAGATGAAAATCTGCACGAGCAGGCTCGCGCCGGCCGCGTCGAAAAAGAACGGGCTGAGATACGCCGGGATCATGGCGAGCCAGCCGGCCGCGCAAGACCCCGTCCTGCCGCGGGCCAGCAGGAAGACGGCAGGCCCCGCCGAAGCGAGGGCAAGGGCCTGCGAGAAGAAGAGCGTCAGAGGATGCTCCCAAAGGAGGAGCGGAAAGGACCATAAAGCCAATGTCGGCGAAAAATGGATCGCCAAGCCGCTCACGCCGATGAGCGGGTTGTAGAATCCCCGGCCGTGGAGGAAGCCCCAAGCGATGGTCATCTGGTCGGCGGAGTCCATGAAGAGCTGAAAGCCCCTTAACTCAACGACCCGTAGTAAACAGCGGAGCGCGGCCAGCCCGGCCGCGGCGAGCCAGGGCCCCCCGGCCCAAGCTCCCCCGCCCGACTCCAAGTGTTCCCAAAACCTCTCGCGCAGGGGCTTGAAGAGCGCGAGCAGCAGCCCGGCTAGAATGGCGGCCTGGACCGAATGGAAGAGGACGCGCATATGGACGGCATAGGCGCGTTCGCTGAGGTCTGGTCCCGCAAAGGAATACCCGGCCTCTACGAGGAAAATAAGCCAGGGCAGGACCGCGGGCCAGCAGATGCGGTCCAGGCTCTTCAGCCGGTCGAGGAAGGGAGGCCCCTTGGCTCGTGGAGCGGGACTCAGGTAAATGCCTCCAGGTGCGTATGCAGGCCCGCCCGGCGGGCCCGGTCCAGGGCTTTTGCATGCAGGCGCTCGGCCTCCCGGACCCGTCCTTGGAGATAGAGGAGCCGGGAGAGCGAGAGCTCCGCGAGCACCGCTCCACGGTCTTCATGATGGCGGAGGAAGAGGGCCCGGGCCGCGCGCAGGCGCGGCCCGGCCAGAGAGGGCCTCCCGGTTTGGAGATAGACCTGGCCGAGACCCCATTCGACATAGGCTAGGTCGGGACCGTCGCCCAGCTTGGAGTAGATCGCGCGCGACCGGAGATAACAGCGCTCCGCCCGCTCGAGCCGGCCGCATTGGCGCAAGCCGTTGCCCCGCCCGCAGGAGGCGTAGGCTTGGGCGAACGCGTCCTCCGTCCCGGCGAAAAGGCGCCCGGCTCGCTCATAGTGAGCCGCCGACTCCCCGGGCCTGCCCGCGATGCGCACCACTCCGGCAAGCCCCAGGAGGGCGTAGCCCGCCCCGCGGGAGTCCCCGCAGGCGCGGGCCAGCTTCCCTGAGCGGCGGAACGCCGCCTCCGACTCCGCGAGCTTCCCTTGCAGGCGCAGGGCCCCGCCCGCGGCCCAGAGCAGGAACGCGGCCTCGGCGCCGTCCTTTCTGCGCAGAGCGCTCTTGAGCAAGGCGTTGAGGCCCCGGAGGCTCCGAGCCAAGCGCCCCAGGGCGCGGTCGACGAGAAGAGTCTCGAGGCGGATGCGCGGCGCGTAGTGACGCGCGCCGAGACTCCGGCTGAGGCGGGAGGAATCTTTCAATAACCGCAGCGCGGCCGCTCCCTCGCCCACGCTCCGAAGCAGGGAGGCCAAGCCCAGGGAGGCCTCCAAACGGAGCACGGGGTCCGCTCCGCTCCCCCGGCCCAAGACGCGCGCGTAGATGCCGCGGGCGCGGCCGAAGTAGCCCGACTCCCGCCAGGCCTCGGCTTCAAGCAGGTCCCTCTCCAGCCTTAACGGAGCGGGCAGTCCCCCCCGCGAGGGCAAGGCGCGAAGAGCGCGCGAGGGCCGGCCGGCCTCGAGGCATTCCCGCGAGCGTTCCAGCATCCCGATCGGCTCAGCCATGCTTCCTCCCTGTCCTGCAGTTCCCGCGCAAGGGACAGCGGGGGCACTCCGGGTCCCGTTTGGAGCAGAAACGCTTGGCCAGCTCCACGAAAAGGGCATGGAACTCCTGATACACCTTGACGGACCTGGGAAGGCGAGCGGCCAGATAGGCCCGGGTCCGCGCGTAGTCCGCCCCCTCCTCGAGCCAGCCCAGCCTCTGCGTGATCCGGCGCGTATAGGCGTCCACGACGAACGCCGGGCGGAACCCGGCGTAGAGCAGCATGGAATCCGCAGTTTCGGGTCCCACGCCATGCACGCGGAGGAGCTCCTCCCTTAAGGGCCCCAGGGGGGCGCTTAGCCAGCGGCCTGCGCCCCCGTTTTGGCGGGCGCGGCGGCAGAACTCCTTGAGCTTGACGGCCTTCTGGACGAAATAGCCCGAGGGCCGGATGAGCGTCTGGAGCCGGGCCGGACTCATGCGCAGGATGCGCTCCGCGTCCAGAGCCCCGGCTCCGGAGAGGGCGCCCAGAGCTTTGACCACATTGGACCACGCCGTGTTCTGAGTGAGGATGGTGCCCAGGCAGATCTCCAACGCCTGTCCGGGACCCGGCTTGCGGTAGACTCCCGGATGGTAACAAGGAAAGGAGGCCGACCGAGGGATAACCCGAGGAAGTGCCGCCTCCGAAGTCTTGGGGGCGGCCCCCCGGGGTCCGCGGATCAGCGGCCACCAGCCCTGCGGGCCGAAGGAGGAGAGGAGCTTGCGATAAGCCGCATGGACGGGCATGATTGCAACGAGTCCTCAGAGGGAGCGGCGGAGCCGAGGACCCGTCACTTCGGAGTCTGGGCCAGGACTTTCTCGATCTTCTTGAGCAAGCGTTCGGTGTCGAAGGGCTTGACCAGGTAATCCGAGGCGCCGGCCGCGAAGGCCTGGTCCACGTCGGCCACGCGGCCCAGGCCGGTGACCATGATGATCTTGATGCCCTTGGTCCTCTCCTCAGAGCGCAGGACCCGGCACACGTCGAATCCGCCCAGCTTGGGGATGAGCACGTCGAGCAGGACGAGGTCGGGGAGCAGCTTGCGGGCCGCCTCGACCGCCGCGGTCCCGTCCGGGGCGAAGTGGACCTCATAGCCCTTGGCGCGTAGGAGGGCCTGGAGGTTGTCGGCCAGGGCGAAGTCGTCTTCGACGACGAGCACTTTCTTCACGCGCCCGCCGCCGCGCGGGAGACCGGAAGCTCCACCTCGATGCGCGAGCGGCCTTCCGGGTCCACGGACAGGGACATCCTGCCCCCATGCGCCTCCACCAGGCGGTTGGCCAGGCCCAGGCCCAGGCCCGTGCTGGCCAGCACCTGCGACTTGGGATTATGAACGGGATAGAAGAGGTCGAGCGCCTTGAACACGAGCTCCGGCGGCACCGTGGGGCCCTCGTAGTCCACGCGCAGGCCCACGCGCGAGCCGCCTTCCGCCGAGAATCCCGCCACGCTCACCTCTCCCTTGGACCTGAATTTCCGCGCGTGGGTGAGCACGGCGGAGAACACGCGCAGGAGGCGGTCCGCGTCCCCGTGCGCCGGGGGGAGCGCGTCGAGGCCCGAGAGACGCAGCGGGGCGCCGCTGCGGGAGAAGGAATCCCTCATCCCGTCGAGGCACTGCTCCAGCAGGGGCGCCAACGGAACGCTCTCCAAGCTCAGGTGGAGGTCCCGGTGGAACTCCTCGTGCAGGAGGTCGCGCAGGTCCCCGACCAGCGCGGAGAGCCGGGCCGTCTGCTCGCGCATAAGCACCAGCCAGGGCTTGTGCTCGTCGGACACCGGGCCGAAGAGCCCGTTGACGAAATTGAGGACGGTCATGTTCAGCGCCGAGACCGGGGTGTTGAGCTCATGGGCGACGAAGGAGAGGTAGCGGGCCCTCATGTTCTCCCGGCGGCGGAATAGCCACCAAGCCGCGGCCCAGCCGAGCCCCAGCCCCGCGCCGAAGGCAAGGACCGGGCTCATCCCCGGAAGACCACGCGCGAGTCGCGGATATGGACGTCCATGTAGCCCTGGTAGTTCTTCTCCCCCTCCAAGATGCCCCGGATCTCCGCGGGCTTGAGGCGGCGGATGACCTTGGCCGGGGAGCCCATGACCAGGCTCTTGGGCGGGACCCGGAGCCCGGCCAGGACGAGCGCGCCGGCGGCGACCAGGGAGTATTCCCCGAGAATGGCCTCCATCACCACGGCGCCCATCCCGATGAGACAGCCGTCCCCGACGCGCGCGCCGTGCAGGACGACGCGGTGGCCGACCGTGACCCGCTTGCCCAGGAGCGTGGGACAGCCGTCCCGGGTATGGATCACGCTGAGGTCCTGAATGTTGGAGCGCTCGCCGATGACGATGCGCTCGACGTCCCCCCGGATGGAGCAGAGGGGCCAGACCGAGGAGCGGCGCTCCAAGACGACCTTCCCGATCACCTCGGCGGAATCATGCACGAACGCGCTGGGATGGATGCGGGGAGAGTGGCGGCCGTAAGTCCGTATCATCGTCGAAAATATGGTACCATCAGCTTTATAGCATTCCCCGCCCGGCGCGTCAATTAACACCTATGACTCTCGACTCGGACTTTCTGGTCATTGGAAGCGGCATCGCGGGCCTCTCGGCCGCCCTCAAATTGGCCAAGCTCGGAGAGGTCCAGGTGGTCACCAAAAAAGAGGCGATGGACTCGAACACCAACTACGCCCAGGGCGGCATCGCCGCGGTCATGGGGGCCCAGGACAGCTTCCGCAGCCACATGGCCGACACCCTGAAGGCCGGCGCCGGTCTCTGCCGGAGGGCGGTGGTCCGCTCGGTGGTCTCGGAGGGGCCGGCACGGATACGGGAGCTCATCGCCGCGGGAGTCCGCTTCACCGAGAAAGAGCGGGGGCTCGACCTGGGACTGGAGGGAGGCCACTCCCGGCGGCGCATCCTCCACGCCGGGGACCTGACCGGACGGGAGATCGAGCGCGCCCTGGCCCAGGCCTGCCGCGAGGACCCGCGCATCCGCATCTTCGAGGACCACGCGGCCGTCGACCTCATCCTCAAGGACGACCCCGCGTCCACGGCCCCGGGGCGCAACCGGTGCTGGGGCGCCTGGGTGCTCGACGCCCGCACGGGAGAAGTGAAGACGTTCCGCGCCAAGGCCGTGCTCCTCGCCACCGGCGGAGCCGGCCGGGTCTACCTGTACACCTCCAACCCCGACATCGCCACGGGCGCGGGCATGAGCATGGCCTACCGGGCCGGGGCCCGGCTCGCCAACCTCGAGTTCGTGCAGTTCCACCCCACCTGCCTCTATAATCCGGCCAGCCGCACGGAGGAGGACCGCCGCTTCCTCCTATCGGAGGCCCTGCGCGGGGAGGGCGGAGTGCTCCTGCGCAAGGACG
>CAYWAR010000205.1:0-5211 GCA_964455765.1 uncultured Elusimicrobia bacterium | reverse complement strand
GTTCGGTAGAGGAAGTCCCCGCCGCCCGCCACCTTGGTCTCCTGGCTCAGGAGTATCAGGGCTCCATAATGCTTGGTGAGGCCTTCGAGGCGGCTGGCGAGGTTCACGGAGTCTCCGATCACCGTGTACGACCAGCGCTCCTCCGAGCCCATGGTCCCGGCGACGGCGCGTCCGGTATTGAGGCCGATCCCGTTATGCCAGGGGCGCAGGCCGCGCCCCTCGCGCTCTGCGTTGAGCTCGTCGAGGGCCTCCACCATGCGCAGGGCGGCGCGCAGGGCGTTGCCCGCGTCCTGGGGAGTGGAGAGCGGCGCACCGAAGAGCGCCATGATGGCGTCTCCCACGAACTTGTCTATAACGCCCTGGGACCGGTCGATCGCCCGCGCCATGCTCGCGAAATAGGCGTTGAGCTGGGCCACCAGCTCCGGGGGAGCGAGTTCCTCGGAGATGGTCGTGAAGGAGCGGATGTCGGAGAACAACACGGTGATGGAGCGCTCCTCTCCGCCCAGATTTATCTCGCCGCGCTTGAGGAGCTCATCGGCGATCTCCTTGGAGACGGCCTTGCGCAGAACCGAGCGGATCTTCTCTTTTTCGCGCAAACCCTCGACCATCCGGTTGAAGGCGGCCCCCAGCTCGCCGATCTCGTCGCGGCTGCGTATGTCCACCCGGACCTCCGGGTCGCCCTCCGACAAGCGCCGGGTCGCCTCGGCGAGCTTGCGCACCGAGGCCGTGACCCCGCCCGCGATGAGCAGGCCCACGGCCAGAGCCAGGGCGAAGCCTGCCAGGCCGATGAGCTGAAGCGTCCTCTCCAGGCGGCGCAGGGGCTTGAGGGCCTCCTCCCAGTCACGCTGGATGAAGGCTCGGAGCTCCGGGGACACGTCGAAGGCGAGGATGAGTTGGCGGCTCCCGGGCGCTCCGGCGACCGCGGCTTCCCCCAGCCGCAGGCCCGAGCCGCGCGCCGAGAGGAGCGCTTTGTGCGCCGGGGGCGGGAGCGTGGAGGCGAATAGGCCCCCCCCGGGTCCCAGTGCCTCGAAAGAGACGTCCGAGAGCGTCTGTTTCTTGAGGTCGAAGGCCACCCCGTCGTTGATCGCGAACCCCGCGGCCAGCACTCCGATGAGGTCCGGGGCGAGTATGGGCACGGCCGCCACCTGGTAGGCCTTTCCCATCATGACCTGGACCGCCGTCCCCGGCTCCTCCCTCAGCGCGGCCGCCACGGCGGGGAGTTTCGCCAGGGAGCGCCCGGGCTTCATCCTGCGCGTGGTGTCGGCGTATAGGCGGCCCTCCCCGTCGGTCACCCACAGGGCGTCCGCGCCGATGCGCTGTCGGAAGTTCTGCGCGGCGGACTCGATGGTGGCCGGGTCCGCGGTGGAGAGGGCTTGCTTGAAGGCGAAATCCCCGCCCATGAGGCGCAGGGCCGTGGCGAGCTGGGTCTGCCGGCGCTCCAGGAGGGAGAGGAAGACTCCCCGGGTCACCTCCAGGGCGCCGCGCACTTCGGCCTCGGTCCGCGCGGTCTGGGAATGCTCGACGAGGAGGAGGCTCACGGCCAGCACGGTCCCCAGCAAGGCCAGGAAGGCCGCCAGGATCTTCAGACGGAAGGGGAATCTCAAGGGTAGGCGGCGGCGGGCCGCTTCTTCTTGCGTTCCGGTTTGAGGGCGAGCTTCCAGGAGGCCCGAGTCCCCTCTTTTTCCACGGACGGCTTCTTGCGCGTGGAATCCAGCGGGTCGCGTTGGCGCTCATGGAAGACGGCCAACTCCAAGGAAGCGTCCGGGACCTCTAGGAGCGCCTTACCCGCCGCGTCCGTCCTGGCGAAATAGGGGTTGGGGAGCACCAGGATGAGGGCGCTCATCCAATCATGGATATTGCAGCCGAGCTTCACCACGCCGGGCTTCTCGAAGAGCACGGGAGCGCTGGGCTCTCCCTTATAGAGCGGAAGCTCGAAGGCCTTGGCCGAGGAGAGGGAGTAGAGATGGTGGTGGACATTGTCCTTATTGGGGAATTGGACCTTGGTCCCGGCTTGCACCGCGAGCAGACGCGGCTCGAACTCGAGGTTCACCTGGTCCATGATCGCCGGGGCCTCGGGGGAAGCGAAGGTGGAGCCTTTCACCTCGTAGGCGAAGACCACCGCGTCCTTGAGCGGCTTGCCCTCCAGATCGCCGACCGAGACCTCGATCGGGACGGCCCCGGCCGCGCTCGCCGCCAGCATGAGCAGGGACAGCCTAATCGCCGAAGAAGAAACGGGCGTTGAGTTGGAGGAGCTCATCTTTCTGGGCATCGCGGACCGCGAACCCGGGCCGGGCGTAGGCATGGAGGAATTCAGCGCTCAAGCGCTGGGCCTTGTTCCTGTCCCATTGGAGGCAGGCGGTGAGGGCGTAGCCGTTCTCCCCCCCTTTATGGACGTCGAAGTCGTCGTAGCGCCCCGAGAGCGTCCAGGCCCCGAGACGATAAGCGGCCAAGCCGTACCAGGCCTGCCAGCCGGTCCATGGGCGCTTGACCATGGAGGAACGCCCGGATACGAATTGCGTCAAGAGCAGCCACCTGCGCCATTGGAGCTGCGCTCCGGCGTCCCAGAATTCCGTGCTCCAGACCGCGAGGGTGGAGGTCCCGTCGAGACGATAGGCTCCGGGATCGCCCTCGTTGTCCCAATGCCCGCCGCCGACCTTCAACAAGTCGTCGGAGAAGCTCAGGTTCAAGCGCTCGTAGTGGCCGGGACGCCCGTCGAGCTCCAGGAATGGCCGCTCGGTCTTGTTGTTGGGCAGGGGAACGGTCTCGTTGAGAGTGGACTGGTAATCGTGCAGCCCCCAGCCCCTCTCGAAGAGTATCCAGCCGGTCTGGTCGCCGCCCGAGAAAACCCCGCCGGTCAGGCGCGCCGAATGGGGTCCGCGTTTGATGGAGTAGGCGCCTTCAGCGCCGAAGCCGCGAACCTCCTCTCCGACCCAACTTCCGATGGCGGAGGGGGTCAGGGTGTGGCGCGTGCTCCAAGCCTTGCCCGGATGCTCCCAGGAGATCGGAGGGATGAGCGCGCCCAGGCGCGCGCGCCAGGAGCGTTCCCCCTCGGAGCCGTCGAAGGCGGCATAGGCTTCGACCAGCCCGGCCGAGCCGCCCCCGGAGTCGGAGTCCGCGTCCAGGTTGAGCTGGGCGTGGACCGACGCGTCGAGCGGGACCGGGGCGTCGAGGACGAGGCTCATCTGCGGGACGGCGAAGACATGGGCGTCGCGGTCGCCCGAGGCGTTGTTGTCGGTGTCCTTCCCTCCGTAGCGCAAACGGTTGACCCCTCCCGAGAGCCAGCCCAGGGTCTGGCTGGTATGCGCGTAACGGACGTCCAGGAGCCCCGAGAGGGAGAGGCGCCGGGAAGGCTCGTCTCCGATATCGAAAGTCCCCGCTTGCGCGGCGGCGGATAGGAACGCGGCCAAAGCGGGCGGCGCGAAGTAAAGCACGGAGCGAATGAGTGAAATCAAATATTTATGTGACATGCGGCAAATTATATAATGTTTTCGGTCAAACTGCGACGGACCCGATTAAAAAGGGCTGTAAATCCAGTCCGGGCTTGATCGTCCTTTCGCTTGCTTCCGCGATCCTTCTATGCGTCGTGGTCCGCTTTTCATTTCCCAATCCTCGCCGAAGCGCCAACTCACGCTGATCCTGTGGGAGATCCCTAAATCGCCGTAGGGCACGAAGGCATAGTCCAGGTCCAAGTCTCCCAGTACCCACCCCACGCCGGCCGTAATCCCGGGACCGGCGTCGTTGCGGGTGCCGAAGCCGAACCGAATGGGCATGACCCGGACCATCCTTGTCTCGACACCTATGCCCACCAGGATACTTTCGCTGTATTCTTTCATGATGTCCAGGGCCAGGACGCTCTCCTGCCCGTGAAGAGTGAACCCATACGCGGCCCCCGTGCGCAGGTTGAGAGGCAGGCGTTCTCTCCGGCTCTGGAACCTCACTCCCGGGCCTAGGTTCTGCAAGGCGGCCCCAAGTGTCAGCTTCTCGATGCGCGGGGGCGAGTAGAGCGCTCCCACGTCCAAGGCGAATGCGCGCCCGGAGTACCCGCCTATGGATTCGCGGATAAACTTAAGTCCCGCGCCCAGGGCCAAGGATCCGCCCAGGGCTCGGCCATATCCCGCGCCGAGCGCCATGTCCGAGGATCGGGTCTCGCCCAGGCCGGCTCCGTCAGGATTCGATACCGTCGTTCTGGGCACGGAACCGGAATTCAACAAATTGAGGCTCAAGCCCAAGCCGGAAGCATGGGCGAATCCCGCGTATTCCTGCGTGATGCCCTCGAAATGCTGGTTATGCATGAAGGTCGCCTCATTGCGGGAGACGCCGGCCAGGCCGGCCGGATTGTAGAGCAAGGCGTTGGCGTCGTTGGCGAGCGCCGTGTAAGCCCCTCCAAGAGCCACCGGCCGAGCGCCGGCGTCCAGGAAAAGGAAATTGAACGGTTCGGCCCCGCCGGAGGCGGCGCGAGTCTCTCCCGCCGCCGTGAGCAGCAAGACCGAAGTGATGAGCGCCCGGGTTCTTTTCATCGGATGATAAGCAGCTTCTTCGTGACGGCAGTCTGGCCGGGGCTGGTGATCACCGCGACGTAGAGCCCCGTGGCCACATCCTTGCCGTCCCCGTTCTTCGCGTCCCATCGCAGTTTCCCGCCGGAAAGTTCCGAGCTGATGCTTGCCACCGATTGCCCAGTGACCGTGAATATCCGGATCCTCACCGAGTCCATCAGGTTGTCGAAAATGATGCCGGAGCCGGGGTTTCCGGGAGCGTAGGCGACGCCGTTGTCCGCGTCGGAATCATTCGGAACAAAGGGCACGGGATAGACCCTGGGGGAGGAGAGGGCGGCCGCCGTGGAGGCGAAAAGGGAGAAGAAGCTGAAATGAGTGGTCACGCCCCGGACGACCTTGTTCCCGCGGTCCACGGTGGAGGACAAGTCCCTCTTCCAGGGGCCGCCCGCCTCGGCGGCGGAATACATCACCAATCGGTCGGCGCGCGTCGTGGTCCCGTCCACGATGCCGTCGTCGTCATCGTCCGGGTAGGAGAGCGTGATCACGGCTGTTTTTCCGCCGGAAAGCTGGGCTTGGCCGTCCGAGAGGTTCACCTGGAGGGCCACTCCGATGGCGACGGCTCCCGCGGGGGCCGGGGGCTTTATCGCCGGGTTGTTGACTACTGTCACGGTCATCGTGCTCAGGGCCAGGGCTCCGCTGGGGATGTCGATGCGGGTGA
>CAYWAR010000204.1:4213-5237 GCA_964455765.1 uncultured Elusimicrobia bacterium | reverse complement strand
GACCTCATCGTCTTCTTCGGCCCCAAGAACACCTACGGCCTCTATGTCACCGCGGTCGACGCTCTCCGCGCGGATTGGGCCAACGAGATGCTGAGCGTGAGCGCGCTGGCCGGCAAGATCAGCGGCTCGAGCCTCAAGGCCCACAACACCGCCACCGGGGCCGTCCTCACCAACGATAGGGACCTGCGCGGCATCGACGTCGGCCTCCTGGGACTCCCGCTCAAGACCAACCTCTTCGTCTGGAACCAGGTCACGCATTCGACCGGGCCCCTGGGGATGGACACGGGCAAGAACGACTACCTGTGGGTCTACGGGGTCAAGCTCCGGGGCGAGACCGAGAGCCTCTGGATCGACGCCACCCTGGCCTCGAACGCGGGCGAGTGCCGCGTCAATTGCAACAACAACGGCCAGATCGACGCGTCGAACTACAGCGGCAAGGCCTTCCTCCTGGACGCGGGGGGGAAGATCGACCTCGCCAACCTCACCGCGCTCATGCCCTGGGTCAACTTCGGCATCGGCTCCGGACGCGGGATGAGCAACGGCAAGAAGAACGAGGGCTTCCAATCCATCGCCTCGGACTACCGGCCCGGCATCATCAACGGCCGCTTCAACGGCTCCGGGGCGCTGTCCCTGGGCAACGGCATGGCGGCCACCGTGGGCCTTAACAACCGCGTGGTCTACGGCCTGGGGCTCAAGGCGGTGCCCGCGGCCACGGAGAAGCTCGAGCTCGGCCTCTCGCTCTGGGACTTCCGCTTCCAGAAGGCCACGGACGGCGACACGACCTTCACGCATCTGGCCGGCATCAACGCGGGCCTCAAGCACAACAACAAGCACATCGGCTCCGAGCTCGGCCTCACCGCGGATTGGAACCACTCCGAAACCGTACGCTACGGGGTCGGCTACGCCCGCTTCAACCCCGGCGGCTACCTCAAGGAGAACATCAATCGGGACGGGACCGGATCCGGGGACAACCCCGTCATGCTGGTCTTCGCGGACCTGTCGCTGATGTTCTGTTAACGTGATA
>CAYWAR010000204.1:317-4203 GCA_964455765.1 uncultured Elusimicrobia bacterium | reverse complement strand
GGGCGGTTAATTTCTTACACGGGTAACACCCCCCCACCCCCCGGGGCGGGTGCCGCCGCGGGGACCGCGCGGAAGGAGAACCGCCCGCGCGCGGCCCCCGGCGCATGGCGCCGGGGGTCTTTGTTTGCTAGGATTTCCGCCGATGGTTGCGTTCCTCGCCCCTCCCGCGGCTCTGCTGCTCCTCCTGACGCCGGCCCTCCTCCAGGCCGCCAGCTTCGACGTGGCGACCGAGTACCGCATGCGGGCGCTCTCCTACGTCAATCTCAACCTCAATGCCGACATCGTCAACAACCACGCCTTCATCTCCCAGCGCGCCCGCTTGGGCTTCGCCCTCAAGGACATCCAGCTCGGAGAGCGGAAGGGGGAACCCCAGACCATGGAGGTCGCGGTGCGCCTGCACGCCGTCGGGGTGGCGGGCTCGACGACCCCCTTCCAACCGCCCTTCGACCGCATCGCGGACCATTATCCCAACGCGGCCTTCGTCCCCTTCATCGAGAACGCCTACGCGAAAGTGCGCAACCTCGCCGGCGGGAATTTCGACATGACCTTCGGCCGGCAGAACGTCTCCCTGGGCAGCGGCCTTCTCCTCGACGACGACGGCGCGGGAATGACCGGCATCTCGGCGGCCGGAGGCCTCCCCTGGCTCGGGATGAAGGGGCAGGCCTTCATCCTCCAGGCCGCCAACCGGCAGGCCGGGGCCAACAACCTCGACGTCTACGGCTTCTCCGTGGACATGCCCGGCGAGGGGATCTGGCAGTTCAATGAGCTCATCGAGAAGGACAGGGCCGCCCGGACCCTCGCGGTCAACGGCTGCGCGGGGGGCTGTCCGATCAGCCGGGCCACCCGGTATTTCTCCAGCCTGCGCTACCAGCTCCATTACGGACCGATGGTCTTCGACGGGGAAGCGGCCCTGGAGCGCGGCTCCGCCGAACCCGCGGCCCCGGCCACGGACAAGATCAAGTTCAACGGCAACGCCGAGGTGCTGCGGGCCAAATGGAAACAGCCCCTCTGGGGCCAGACCCCGGGCATCGTCCGCATGTCCCTGGCCCGGGGCTCGGGCGACGACACCTCCACCCCCTTCACCGACGAGGCGTTTTTCCCTTCCAGCGGGCACCGTTTCGACGGCCTGGAACGCTCCGGTTTCGGCGAGTTCTTCGCGGCCACTCCCTATGACGCGTTCGGAGGGCAATCCACGGCCACGGCCACGGGGCTCCAGGCGGGCGCCAGCGGCATCGTGATAGTGGGCCTGGGGGTGACCCCGCCCGCCTACCACGGCATCGTCTTGGACCTCGATTATTACCTCTTCCAGGCCGAGCGCAACCTCGGCCACCATCGCACCCTGGGAACGGAGACCGACCTCCGCCTGCGCTACGACGCAGGAGACCGCTTTTCCATCCGCGCCAGCGCGGCCCTCTTCACCATCGGGACCGCCAGCAACCCCACCCAGGGCGCGGCCCGCCGCTACATGCTGGAAGCCTTCGGACGGTTCTAGGCCCAAGCCCGAAGCCCTCTCAAAACCTGGCTTTTGAGAGGGCTTCGCGTTGTATCAAGCCCTCCCTATCACCTAATTATCCTCAGGTAATCCACAGGCGCCTGTCGTTAGTATGCCATAGTAGTCTTTATTTATTTTTTTGTGTCTTTGTTTATGTCATTAGTGTGACATATAAATCCTTATTTAGTACGATATTTGGGCTATGCACAGACATATCCCCATGCCGATGACTTTTATATGCCATAAGAGAAGGACACCCGGAGATGCCTGAGGACTCCGCCAGGCACAAGATCCGCCTGCGCCTGCCCGATGGGGCGGAATTCGAGGCCGAGGGAAGCCCCGAGTTCGTATCCGGGGAGCTCAAGGACTTCGTCGCCATGCAGCGTCGCGAGAAGACGGACCCCAGGCCCGCGCAAGTCCGGAGAGCGCCCGCGGAGCAGGCGCCCCAGCAGGACCCCGCCTACGCCTCCGACCCGAGACCGGGCGCCCTGCGCGTCCCCTGGGACACGCTCATAGAGACAGGGGTGGCCGGCATCCGGCTTAGGGCCAAGCTGGGAGGGGGGAAGGATGATAAAGACGCTTGCCTCGTGCTGCTGGCCGCCTCCCAGGCGCTTTTGAAGGAAAACAAGCCCACGGCAGGCCGCCTGGCCCGCTGGCTGAGAGCCTCCGGCTACCCGATCGGCCGCGTGGACAGAGTCATCGCGCAAGCCGTCGAACAAGGCGAGGTTCTGGCCTCGGGAAGCCGCCGCGCGCGCCGTTACGAGCTCAGCGGCCCCGGAAAAGCAAAAGCTTATCTCCTGGCCATCCGGTTGACCGAACTCATCGAAGGCCCTGGCCAGTAAGGGCTCGTTTATTTTTCTAGGATTCCCGTCTCAGACCCTCTTCTGTAAATCCGTTTTCCATGCCCGTTTAGCCCGGGAAAGGCTGATGGGGGGCTAAAATCCTCGTATTTATTACTTACGATAACATATATTATGTTGCATATTGTCCTTTGGGACCAGGAGCGCCGCATCCAAGACTTCTTATCAATTAATCCTTCTTTCCGATGATAGAATAGGGTCTTTTCACCGAATACTCACACACTTTGGCAGGATTTCTAAATCAGCAGTCCCAATCCCACGAAAAGTCTCCGCCAAGTCGCCGAGATTTCCGGCAGCCGCCGGATCCGGATGCGGCGAGCACTGAAAATGTTGCCAAGTATCTTGGGAGCTCCCGATGATTCTAAACGGCTAAAAAGACCATGAAGCCGGGGAGCGTTTTCAAGGTATCTGGATACCCTAAAATCGCTCCTGCGAAATAGACCATGAGGGACCCCGGCGGGTCCCGGTCGCTTCGTACCTAGAAAATCGCCATTCCCGCGACATGGCGGAAAAAGACCATGAAGACTTCAAAAGGATCGGGGAGTTCTAAAAAGACCAGGAGGCCGGAGCCGGCCGCCGGACTCCTAGAAAAGTCCCGGCGGCCCAGGAGACCATGAGGGACGCCTCAGCCGCGCGGGGGCTTGGAAAAAAACCACCAAAGGAAATCCGGTTTCTTCCCTGGTTTTTTGACCATGGAAGAGGAGGGAGGGACTAGCCGGGAAGACCACCGGGAAAGGAAGAGGAAGGTCACCAAGAAGAAAAGGACGGATTGGAGAAACTAAGAGAAAACGATCGAAGGGCCACCGGGCCCTTCGATGGTTCTAGGAGGGGGGAGAACCCGAATCGGGAAGGAATATCCCGATGGCCATGATCCCGTAAGATCCCAGGATGAGGAAGGGGGAAAGAGTGGATGCCCAGTTCCTTCCCTCGCGATCCGTGAAAGACAGCACCACGAAGCCCAGGATCAGGACCGCTATCCCCCCCGCGATGGTCTTCCATCCCCGGGAGGAGAGGACTTCCCCCCCCTCCGCCGGAGGCGACGACGGAGCAGGAGCGCCGGGCTGAGGCTGGGGGTGTTTCTTCTTGTGTTTCTTGGACATGGAGGCCAACTTGATTATATTACTGCTCGGTCATCCTGTCCAGCTTCCCCCCCCCGGTTTTGCCAGGACGAGGAATTCTCTCGCCAGGAAATGCCCCACGGGAGAGCGCAGGAGCAGCTTCTTGAAGAGGAGGGTCTTCCAGGCCGGGGCCTGTCTCATCGGGAAGTCCGGCGGGAGCTCTTTTCCATAGAGCTCATCTACCATCAGTTTATAGTTCGGTTGGGCCCGTATCTCCGCCTCCCAGCCGATCCTCTTGAAGAAGCGCCGGAGGTCTCCCAGGGAATGCTCGTTGACGTGGAGCGCTTGGTCCTCCTCGGAGCGGGGCGCGCAGGGATCGCGCAGCGGCAGGCCTAATCCTCTCAGCCCTTCGGCCGCCTTCCTGCGCAACCCGTAGGTCCAGTTCTTGTAATAAAGCCTGTTCGTGCAGGTATGCG
>CAYWAR010000204.1:0-307 GCA_964455765.1 uncultured Elusimicrobia bacterium | reverse complement strand
GCGAAACCTCCCGGCTTGAGGACGCGGCCGATCTCGGCGAACACCCGCCTCAGAAGGTCTTCCCCCAGGTGGTCCATGACTCCCATGAAGAAGACCCGGTCGAAGACGGCTCCCTGGAAGGGCAGGGCCTGGGCGTCGCAGAGCAGCACCGGCGACTCCGAGACCTCTCGCGCGATCTTCAGGGCCTCCACGGAGAAGTCCGTTCCCACCGCGTAGGCTTGGGCCTTGCGCGCGTGCAAGAGGATCTCCCCCCTCCCGCAGCCCAGGTCCAGCACGCGCATCCCCGGCCGCAGTCCCGCGCTCTTGA
>CAYWAR010000203.1:2079-5243 GCA_964455765.1 uncultured Elusimicrobia bacterium | reverse complement strand
CAACGCGAAGCCGGGATAATGGGACAAAGGGGGGGAGGAATGGGGATATTGAATCTGGCGCTGGCCGGGATGCTGGCCGGGGGAGCCGCTTTCGCGGGGGAGGCGCCCAAGAAGAGCGCGGCGGAGCTCGAGAAGGAAAAGGCGATGCAGAACCCCTACGCCAACGACCTGGGCCCCGACTCCGTCGACACGGCCGCCTACCCGAAGGGCGCGCAGGAAGGCTACAAGCTCATGCGGGAGAAGTGCGCGCGCTGTCATACGCCTTCGCGTCCCCTCAACTCCCAGTTCGTGGAGACCGCCGGCAAGACTCCGGAGGAGCGCAAGAAGAGCCTCGAGGCGCTCAAGAAGTCGGAGCCCGGCCTCTTCAAGGACAAGAACGTCTGGCAGGTCGAGGACGGCATCTGGCAGCGCTACGTCAAGCGCATGATGTCCAAGCCCGGCTGCGACATCCCCGGCCCGGAAGGCAAGAAGATCTGGGAGTTCCTCAGCCACGATTCTCGGGAGCGGAAGCTCGGGGCCGCCAAGGCCAAATGGGGCGAGCACCGCAGGAAGCTGCTCGAGGACTTCAAGGCCAAGCACCCGGCGCGGTTCACGGAGCTTTACTCTGCGAAGTAGCGGCCGGTCGGAGGGGGCGTCGCGGCGGGTCCCGCGAGTCTCCCCGGCGCTTGCGGCGGGGGAAAGTGGACCTCAAATTCCACATTTGCTATAATGATAGCGAGTCTCAATAACGGTTCCGCATCCAGGAGGGCCCCATGGCCGCGACGGACTTCTTCTCCAACTTCCATCTCCTCATCCGCTGGCTGCACGTCTTCGCCGGCATCGTCTGGGTAGGGCATCTCTATTTCTTCAACTTCGTCAACCTCCCCTTCCAGGGGTCCATCGACGACGCGGCCAAGAAGGCCGTCAACGCCAAGCTGATCCTCCGGGCCCTTTGGTGGTTCCGCTGGGGCGCCATGATCACCTGGGTGGCGGGCTTGGTCCTGTTCACGATGAACTACATGTACACTCCGGGCGTGGGATTCGGCCCGAGCCCCCTCTGGGGGGATGAGACCGGGCTCACCTCCCGCGCCGTGTGGATCTCCCTGGGCATGACTCTGGGGACCGTGATGTGGTTCAACGTCTGGATGATCATCTGGCCCACGCAGAGGAGGCTGTTCTCGGGCCTCATCCCCGCCGAGCAGGTCCCCGCGGCGCGGGCCCGGGCGGCGTTCTTCTCGAAGATCAACACCTTCCTCTCCGGACCCATGCTCTTCGGCATGCTGGCTCCCGCCCACTACACCCAGATAAACGCCCTGACGCTCCTCGTATTCGTCCTGCTCGGCCTGGCGCCGATCCCGCTGCTCTACAAGGCGTCCAAGACGGCGGGGGCGCCGCCCGCGCCTTGAGGCGGAGCTTCTGATGGCCGCGCTCATGAATCCCGCCCGGCGGGCGGCCCTCGTCAAGGGAGCCTCCAAGGCGAAGACGAAAGCCCGGGTCGACCTATCCGCCTGCACCGGCTGCGAGGTTTGCATCTCCGCCTGCCCGGTCCCCACCTGCATCGAGCCTTTCGGAGACGACATCAACACCCGCGGGGTCTACGTGAACTACGACCTCTGCATCGGCTGCCAGCTCTGCGTCAAGGACTGTCCGTGGGACACCATCAAGATGGTCCCGACGCCCACAGTCGCCGGCCACCGGACCAGCCTGGACTCCCAGCCGAGCCGGGAGCATGCCATCTTCGAGCGCCCCGAGGTCCTGCCCGAGGATATCCGGACTCCCTTCGTCCTCAGGGGGGAAGCGCCCGTTCCTCCTCCCGCGGCGGCCGCTCCGGCGGCCTGAGCGCCGTCATACGGACGCCAGGAGCAGGAAATAGACGCAGGGGAGATAGACCAGGGAGGCGAGAAACACTTCCCGGACGTTCCGCTCCGAAAACACCCACACGGGCTTAAGCCCCACGGCGGTCGACACGAGTCCAAGGGCCGCCGCCCCCGCGGCGCAGCCGGCTCCCCCGGAGCCGAGGGCGTAGGGGGCGAGGCTCGCGGCCGCCAGCAGGAGGGAGGCGGCGCCCATCTGCCGGGCCAGGGAGGAGCCGCTCGGATCATCCAGGCTCGCGACGCGGAAACCCGCCCGCGCGTAGTCTTCCCTGTATAGCCAGGAGAGGGCGAGAAAATGAGGTATCTGCCACAAGAACTGGATCGCGAATAGGACCCAGGCCGCGGAAGGCAGGTTCCCCGCCGCGGCCGCCCAGCCGATCAACGGGGGCATCGCGCCCGGGATCGCGCCGATCCATAGCGCCAGGGAGGATTTCTTCTTGAGGGGCGTGTAGACCAGGAGATAGCTCGCCAAGGTGAAGACGGTCAAGGCGAAGGAAAGAGGGTTTACGCGCTTGAGCAGGACGAGCCCGCCGAAGACCGCCAGGGCCGCCCCGAACGCCGCGGCCGGGACCGGCCTCAGCCGGCCTTGAGGAAGGGGCCTCCCCCGGGTCCGCCGCATCCGGGAATCCTCCGACACCTCCATCACCTGGTTCAAGCAGCCCGTGGCGGCCGAGGCCAGCGCGACGCCGATGGACACCCACAAAAGGCGCATCCACTCCACCGGCGGCCGCGAGGCGAGCAGGAAGCCCGCCGCGGCGGTCAATACCACCAGGCCCGTGATGCGCGGCTTGGTCAGCGCGAGGTAGTCAGGCAGGGACGCCGAAATCGTAGGGAGCCTCCTTGAGCACGGGGGGTGAGGCGAAATTGGCGTGGGGAGGGGGGGAGGAGGTCGTCCACTCCAGGGTCTTGGCCTCCCAAGGATTATCGCCGGCCGCTCTCCCGTCCTTGAGCGAGCGCACGACATTGTAGAGGAAGACCAGCGCGGAAGCGGCGATCAGGAGCGCGGCCGCGCTGATGAAGGTCTGGACCGGATCCATCCAGGCCGGGAAATCGGACACCTGGCGGCGCAGGCCTAGAGTCCCCAGCCAGAACATCGGGAGGAAGGTCGCATTGAAGCCTATGAACATGAGCCCGGCCTGGACCTTGGAGAGCGTCTCGTCGAGCCGCCGGCCCGTCATCTTCGGGAACCAGTAGTTGAAGGCCGCGAAGAACCCGAACACCGCTCCCCCCATGATCGTGAAATGGAAATGCGCGACCACGAACCAGGTGTCGTGCAGGTGGAGGTCGGTCGGCGCGTTGGCGAGGGGAATG